>CADCON010000196.1 GCA_902803035.1 uncultured Ruminococcus sp. | reverse complement strand
ATACTTTGTGTATTAACGAGGATTTTGGCAAAATATGGCGCAAAAGATGCAAGCGAGACGTGCGCGAAGAGATTCTAGACAGGCTCTGAGAACATGGAGGAAAAGGAATGGCAGAAAACGTAGTCTTTTTGGAATTCGGTTCATTTTCGGTTTATTGGTACGGATTGTTTACCGGCTTGGCGGTGCTGCTGTCGTCGGCAGCGTTTTTGCTGCTCCGGAAGCTCCAGGGCAAAGACATTCTTTCGTCGCTTCAGACGGCGGTATTCTCTCTGCCCGCCGCGCTGGTGTGCGGAAGAATCTTCTACTGCTGGTTCGCAAAGGCGTCCTTTGCCGGCGGCATTTCCGATATCCTGAATATATTCAGGGGAGGGTATGCCCTGTACGGCGCGCTGACCGGCGTTCTCGCCGTCATGATGATTATGTGCCGGCTGCGCGGGGAGCCGCTTTCCGAAATGCTGGACGCCGCCGCGCCCGCTGTCGCATCGGGCGTGATGATCGGGAGATTTGCCAGTATCGTCAGCTATGATGACATCGGTTTTGAGATATCCAAAACTGACCCGGGAAACCTTCCGTTTGCCATATGGTCCGAGACCGACGGAGCGTGGATTCTCTGGGTGGGATTCTTTGAAGGCATTTTCGCTGCGGTTGCCGCTGCATTCACGGCGGCGATATTCGTGATGACCTATGTGCTGAAAAAGCACGGGTTCCGCAGGGGCAACGCTGTGCTTGGATTTATGCTGGTGTACGGGCTGTCGCAGACCATTCTGGAGAGCATGAGGAATGATTCGCTCTTTATGGTGACGCTCGGATTCGTCCGCATCAGCCAGATTATCAGCATTGTCATGGCACTTGCCGCAATGGTGATTCTCTCCGTGGGAATTGTCCGGGCGCAGAAGAAGCCGCTTCCGCCTCAGATAGCCGCATGGGGTATTTCCGCCGCTGCCCTGACTGCTGCGGTCTGGTGCGAAGTCAAACTGAGCGCGCTTGTGATGGTGAAGAATTACACGATAATGGGCTTTTCACTTGCCATCATTCTTGCGGCGTCGATGTATCTGTACTTTTACAGGATTGCTGTTACCCGCGCTCTTCCCGTTCCGGAAAGTCAGGCGGCATTGACTCGCGGCAATGCGTCCCCGCAGAAGGCGGTTCATGCCCGTTCCCTTGATGATTCAGGGAGAGAGCATGAAGTTGCTCCTGAGAACCGCAGGGCGTCAAGGGAGAGAAGCGGACAGCGCGGCAGCCTTCCCGACCCGGAGGGGAGCGGAAATCCCCGTTCCCGTCAGCCTGCGAGGGAGGAAAACCGGCAGCGCGGCGCATTCAATCGCCGTTCCCCGCAGAGGGAAGCGGAAATGGGTTCCCGCCAGCCGCTGCGGGAGAGAAGCGGACAGCGCGGCAGCTTCCCCGATCCGGAGTGGAGCGGAAATCCCCGTCCCCACCAGCCTGCGAGGGAGGAAAACCAGCAGCGCGGCGCATTCAATCGCCGTTCACCGCAGCGGAAAGCGGAAGAAACGCCTCGCCAGCCTTCGTGGGAGAAAAGCGGACAGCGCGGCAGCTTCCCCGATCAGGAGAGGAACGGAAACAGTCGTCCCCGCCAGCCTTCGCAGGAGAGAATCGGACAGCGTGGCAGCTTCCCCGATTTGCAGCAGCGCGCACCGGCGGAAACAGGAAATCGCGCCGCGCAGCAAAGTCCGAGATTTTCAAAGCATCACAGTTCCTGAACACAGCATTAAAAACGTCCGGAGACCCCGTTGCGGCGGGATTTCTCCGGACGTTTTTTTATTGTGTCAGATTTGGTCATTCATACTTGTTGGTGGCATCGGCCGGGTGACCGGACATTAGACTGACCGGCCGGCGTCGCCATTGATCAGGGGCGTGAGCTTCTTGTAGACGGCAATGGTAATGACCGCACTCACCATTCCCTTGATAAAGGTAAACGGCATATTGAAGATAATCAGGCACTGCCACAGGTTTTCCACCCTGGGATTGATGGCCTTGTACATACCGATAATGGCGTCCATCGGCATAAACGCCGTGTAAATCGGGTAGACGACGTAGTAATTGGTGAACACGCTGAGAAACGCCATACACGCCGCGCCTGTAACACTTCCGATGATCGCGCCGCTCAGCCTGGAACGCATCCTGTAAATCACGCCGGCTGGAACCACGAAAAGGACGCCCAGAATGAAATTGGAAAGCTCGCCGACGCCGCCTGTCGTGGTGGAGAATACGTTGACGATATTCTTGACCAGACAGACAATCGCTCCGTAGACCGGCCCCATCGATAATGACGCGATCAGCGCGGGCAGTTCGGAGAGATCCATCTTGATGAACGACGGCATGAGCGGCACGTTGAAGCTGAAAAACATCAGTACCGAGGACAATGCCGAGAGAATGGCCGTCATGACCATGCGCCTAGTGTGGTTAACGCGTTTTTCGGCTTGTGTTTCGACTTTTTTTGGCTGATTCATGGATAAAACAACACCTTTCTTTGTTCGGACTGTCTGCGCAAAGAAAAGCCCCGCGAAATCAGATGATCTCGCAGGGCCAACATATGCAGGTGTATGCCGCCTTTCGGAAAAAGCGGATCAGCTTGCACATATCTTCTTTCATCCGGACTCTGACCGCCGGATCATCGGCAGTCATTACCGTCGGTCCCGGAATCGCACCGGATCAGCTTTCGCGCGCGGACTAGCACATGATACCATTGGCATAACAGGCATTACCGCCGGTGAGGATTTTCACCTCGCCCTGAAGACAGTTCATTTTCTTTATCATTGTAGCTCATTGACGGTCAATTGTCAATAGGCTGTGGAATTATTTTTTCTTGCCGGCATTCAGATTATCCTCAGTAATCTCAAACGCTTCGCCTGTTGAAAAGGTCTGGGGCGTCTGCTGCTCGGGGGCGGGCGTATGAGCCTTCGGCTGTTCTCTGAGAACGGCGGAATTACCGGTCGGCTGCGGCTTCTGCGGAGCGGGCTGTTGCTTCTGCGGAGCAGGCTGCGGCTTCTGCGGAGCGGGCTGTTGCTTCTGCGGAGCGGGCTGTTGCTTCTGCGGAGCGGGCTGTTGCTTCTGCGGAGCGGGCTGCGGCT
>CADCON010000195.1 GCA_902803035.1 uncultured Ruminococcus sp. | reverse complement strand
CCGAAATATTCTCTTAATATCATCGGACACTCATTCATATAATCCATTCGCATAGTCCGCTTTTTAGACTCCTTTTTTTGCAAAATTTGGTTAACGATTTATCATAATCATAGTTGCTCTTTGTTAGTTACCTTAGTTATTAGCTACTGGACCCGGCGCGGAGGGGCCTTTGTCTTCTCCCCTCAATTATACTAAATATTCATTTAGTATAATTAAATTATACACCTTCCGGTTGCATTTGTCAAGTCCCCTTTCCGGCAGGAATTCATTTTCAGAAGTATTTCTTCATAGAATAAAACCGCTGCACATCAGCCTTGCGCTTTTGTGCAGCGGGAAAATCAATCATTCATTTTAAGAATTACATACTGAATACGCTTTCGGTCATATCCAGTTTTTTTGCAGCGGAAATCATTCGCTTATGGCAGGTAAAAATAATGACCTGACCGATCTCACCGAGCGCGTTGTCTTCCTTGATGAAACGAAGCGCGTCAGTCATGCGCTCATCATCGAACTGAACAAACGAATCATCCAGCATCACAGGGAGCTTTTCATCTGTAATTACGCCGGACAAGGCAAGCCGCAGCGAAAGATAAATCTGATCATATGTTCCCGCGCCCATCAATTCGCTGCCGCGCGGCTGGCTGTCGCCCTGTTCCGCATAGGTCGGCAACAGCTTATCCGAAACAAGCACCGTTCCGTCAGGATTGCCGGTCATACCATTGAGCACGCGTGTCGCGCGGTAATTGATCATGGGACCGAAATCAATCTGCATTTCACGGAATGCTTCATTGAGTGTTGCGATAGCCTCATTGATGGCGCCCAGTTCAAATTCATAATGCTCGATTCGGTGACTGATGGATTTAATCTCGTCTGACACGGCCTGTACGCTTTGTGTGCTGTACAGTATCAATTGAAGCTCGGTTTCTTCCTTTGCGAGCTTTTGTTTCATTTCGTCGAGCTGTTCATTGACAGTCGCCAATTTGCTCCTGACATTCTCAACAGTAAATGAATCCGGCACATCGAGATTGACACTGTTGCGAATCTGTTCAGCGTAAAGCGCAAGCTCGTCGACGTTCCGGTTTCTGAGCATGAAGCTGTAAACATCTCTGGCGGCGGACAGCCTGATGGCTAGCTGCTCATGCTCACGCTTCAGAGTATCAAGCCTTGAAATAATGCCTTCCGCTTCTTCGCTGGATTGTGTCTCATGATATTGATTCAGATTCTGACGAAGGCGTTCGCGGACGTCATCAAGGGCTTCTTTGAGAGTGGACATTTCTCTCTCGATTTTTCTCTTCTTTTCTCTTGCCTCTATGTACCTGTTCTGGTTAAGCTCAATGGATTTGTACAGCCTGTCAAATTCTTCCATTGTACGCACGCCGAAAGCATCCAGAATAAAGCGGTACTGATCGTCCAGCGCAAGAAGCTGGTTGTTGACTTCGCTCAGGTTTACTTCGATTTCGCTGAATATATCATCTTCGTCTACGCCCTTCTTATAGATCTTTACGTAAACGAGAATGCCCAACACGGCGAAAAGACCAAAAATATAGAAAACCCAGTGAATCGCCAGACCCAGTATGATGGCTGCTACCCCGACAACCGCGCAAATGCCGATCACCATTTTGAGATCATCGGATTCCTGTTTCGGCTCCTCATGAAATTCCAATGCCCTCTCAAGCTCCCGCTTGTCTTTCATGAGCGTGTCATATTGATCAAATGCGACATTGATCTCTTTCAGATACCGATTCACAGTGTCCGTCATATTGAGTTTCGAACGGTCAATTGTGACGGTCTGCCTTCTCAGCTCCTCCAGTTCATCGGTTTTTGCCTGAAGCTCTTCCTCCCGTTTTTTCTTTTCCGCAAGCAGCTTGTCGGAAGAAGCCATGAATTCGCTCATTCCGTCAGCAAGCTCGCCGCTGAAAAGCGCGTCCAGCTTGCTGAATTTAGCCTCCATGGAGGCTACCTCTTCCCTTTTGCGAAGAATGTCGTCGATTTCTTTCAATTCTTCGAGCTTCTGAAACCTGTCGAGCATTTCCTCAAGAAATGTTTTTTCTTCTCCCAAAATCCGGATCTGTCTTGCATCAATGGTGATGTTTTGCCTTAATTCGTCCGCATCGGTAAGAACCCGCTGCATTTCTGCGCGCTTTTCAATCAGATCCCGCTTCTGCTGGCGAAGATCAGGAAGAATGGCCCCTGTTTTTTTGGAATCCAGCGCAGCGGCCGAGCGGGTAAGCCTTTTTTCAATTTCCTTTTTGGAAATGTTCTCATCTCCGGCCGCACTCAGGTTAATCAGCCTTTCCGTAATCTCGCGGTTCTCACCATCGACGGGAACGCCTCCCTGTCCGATAAAAACCGTGCTGACAAAGGTCTTGATGTTTATCCCGAATACGTGCGCGCCAGGTTCCTCGCCCGGCGAAAGCGGGACAGTTTCTTTGGCGGTGTTGTTGTAGAGTGAAATTTTATCGTAGCCCTTTGCTTCTCCGAATGTTCTGCTGAGAAGATATTCTGTTCCTTCATGCTCAAACAATATGGTTCCGGAAGGCTGACCGCCGTTCCAAGGCTCGTACTGCCTGCGTTTCTCAGCGGATTCCATCCCGTAGAACACCGCCTTGATAAAAGCCATTACAGTGGATTTTCCGGATTGATTCTTTCCGAAAACAATGTTGACCCCGTCGCCGGGTCTGAGAACAAAATCCTTCAGCCTTCCGAAGCATTTGATATTTATCTCAATAATCTTCATCAATATTCACGTTCCCTTCAAACGCGCTGAGTCCATAGAGCAGCGCACGCATATATTTTTCCGTATTGGCACTGTCTCCCTGCTTCTTATCAAACAGCTTTCTGACAAAGGCACCTTTGAGAGAGCCGTCGTTCATCAGAAGCTCAAAATTCACTGTCGGTGAAGTTACGTCCGTGATCCGCGCGTAAAAAAGTGAGGAAGCGTCGAGCAGGCTTCTCAGTTCGGACAGCACCGGAACCACGCCGGGCGCCGGCGTGCCTATAAGGTAAATGTCAAAAAGATGGCAGGAATATTTTTCGCCATAACGGCCCCGCAGCACGGAAATGATTCGGTTGGCAAACTGGGCGGTGTCAACACAGCCGCTCACATCAATCTTTTCTCTGCAATAAGCACGTGTGACAAGCGGATTGAATGTCATACGCGCGAAGCCTTTGGCGGCATAGCCACAGAGAACGCCCTTCTCTCCCCTATCATCAAAGCCAAGCGGAGCGGGCATTCCGGAATAGCAGTACAGCAGTTCGTTCTGCTCATAATACTCAAAGGAATGCGAACGCCCCAGTGCGACATAATCCGCGCCGCACTGTGCCAGTTCTTCCACAGAAATGGGATTGTAGACGCTGTCAGCATTCATTCCTTCAACCAGGTCGCCGTAAAGTACCAGCACATTGATTCTGCTGCATACTGGTCTGAAGTCTTTCAACAGCGATTGTTCGCATTTACTGCCGGTAAATCCCGCGCCCCATACACAGGTATTTTTTTCAGGAATCTCTACCTTCTCCATTTTTCCACGGAAAATATGCACATTGGGCGGCCATTCTGTGTTATAGCAGGAATCGGGAGTAAAGGGATCGTGTTCACCCGGAGTGATAAAAATCCGGACAGTGTAATGGCTGATCAGACGTTTGACCTCGTCCAGATAGTCACCGTCAACCCTCATGCAGTCAAAGAAATCGCCCGCGACGAGAAGCGCGTCCGCCTTGTTTTCTGTGCAGATATCGAGAATCCGCTTCAATGTATCTAACTGCTCCATCCTCATCTGATCGGCCACTTCTGGGGTAGACGAAAAAAGCGAACCTAAGTGCAGATCTGAAGTATGGACCATGGTAAATGTTGTCATTATGTGTTTCGCCCCTGTCAATAAGATATACAACTATTTATCATATCATATTTTTATCATCTTGCCAATAGGTTTATTGAAATTTATCAAAAATTTACAGCGGGGAAACATCATATTCCGAATTAAGATTGACTTTAAGGCTGTAATAGAGTAGAATTAACTCAGTTGAATGATTGGAAAGAAGTGTTTTTTATGAATCCATTATCAATGATGAAAATCAGATTATCCGCGCTTTCGGTGTATCACGGACTGCTGGAAACCGAGCTTTTCAGCAGTCTGCTGGATCTCCTCGGCGCGATGGACAAGGCGCCTGATGAATTCGCCATGAGATGGGGCCGCTTTTTTTCCGTGCTGTCCCGTGAGGAAAGCCGCGCCGAATCGCTGAGCGACGCGATTTACAACAAGGCCGTATATGATGACAATGTGTTCACACGCGCCGCGGCTGGTGGTGAGGCGGTGGACTGCGACGGATCGGAGGCGTGGTCGTCCGGCATGACGATGCAGGCGGTCCGCCGGGATCTCGATACCCTGCGGGCTGTTTCGACGCTGACGCCTGAAATGCTGATCGACGCGTATCCGCGCAAGGCCGGATTCGGCGAGGATCCCCTGAGCATTCTGCCCTGCTGGGAATGCGGCTCCACGGAAATAACCCTGGAGGGTATCGTGCGTTTTCATATGGCGAATGGCTGCGGGGAATTTGCCAGATACGTCGCCTTTGTCAGAAGAAACGGAAAGTGCATTCCCATTCCCAATCCGGATCTTGTCAGACTTGATATGCTTACGGGGTATGAATTGATACGTCAGCCGGTGGTAGACAACACCATTGCCTTTCTTGACGGGTTTCCCGCCAACAATTGCCTGCTTTACGGCGACAGAGGTACGGGAAAATCATCGACCGTCAAAGCGCTTCTCAATGAATACTGCGACAGGGGACTCAGACTCATAGAACTTCCCAAGCCCTACCTGAGCGAATTTCCCGACATCGTGCAGGAAATAGCGGGGCTTCCGCTGAGATTCATCATCTTTATCGACGACCTGTCATTTCAGGCGGGCGACGAGAATTACGCCGCGCTGAAGGGCGTTCTGGAAGGCGGCATTGCTTCGCGCCCCGACAACGCCCTGATCTACGCGACCACTAACCGCCGGCACCTGCTGAATGAAACCATGTCGGCGCGCAAGGGCGACGAGGTTCATCTTGCCGATACCATTCAGGAATCGCTTTCGCTTTCCGACCGTTTCGGCGTGCAGGTGGCATTCCTTGCCCCCGACCGGAATAATTACTTCAGAATTGTACACGCGCTCGCGGAGGAAAGATGCTTCGACATAGATCATGATGAGCTTGAGAGAGCAGCCGAGCGATGGGCTTTGGCGAAGAAAGGACGTTCGCCGAGGACGGCGGTTCAGTTCATTCATTATGCGGAAGCGCGTCTTTCAAAGGGGCTTGAACTGAAATGACAGACGAAAACAACAACACCCTGCTTGGATTGGAATGCGATCCAAGGCAATGCGGAAGCGACGTGCTGGCATTCGTCGGAGACGGCGTGTTCGGTCTGCTGGTCAGGGAATATCTTGCGTCACTCAGCAAAGCGCACGCCGCGCAGCAGCACACCCGCGCCGTCGCCATGGTGAGGTGCGAGGCACAGGCGGAATATATGAAGCGTATTCTCCCCCACCTGACCGAAGAGGAAGAAGGCGTCTTCCGCAGAGGGCGCAATCATCATACATCGCGTTCTCCGAGAAAGGCGTCGGCGGCCTATCACACCGCGACCGGTCTGGAAGCTCTCTTCGGCTATCTTTATCTGAGCGGGAACAACCGCCGTCTGCGGGAGCTTTTTGAATTCTGCAAGGACGGGAATGCCCCCATAGAATAATGGCTTTGAAAAATATGGTGATGAAAAAATGTTTAACATAATGGTAGTTGAGGACGATAAGAATACCCGCCGGCTGATGGAAACAGTGCTGGTTCAGAACGGATACAATGCCATTCCCGCCTGTGACGGCGAGGAAGCATTGAAAATAATGGATAAAAAGCAGGTCGATCTGCTTGTGCTGGATGTAATGATGCCGGGAATCGACGGATTTCAGCTTACCAGAATGCTCCGCGAGGGCGGATGCGACGTTCCGATTCTGATGGTCACAGCGCGTGAAACACACGATGATAAGCGGGAAGGGTTCCTGTCCGGGACAGATGATTACATGGTCAAGCCGGTTGACGAGGAGGCAATGCTTCTCCGCATCAACGCGCTGATTCGCAGGGCGAAGATCGCCAGCGAAAGGTGCATTGTCGTTGGCGGGATAAAGCTGAGCTATGATTCCATGACGGTTGAATACGGTGGCGAATCGCTTGAGCTGCCGCAAAAGGAATTCATGCTGATTTTCAAGCTCCTTTCCTATCAGAATAAAGTCTTCACGCGCCGTCAGTTGATGGACGAGCTATGGGACATGGACAGCGAAACAGACGAAAGGACGGTTGACGTGCATATCAACCGTCTGCGTGACCGCTTCAAGAATAACAGCGATTTTGAAATCGTCACCGTTCGCGGATTGGGATACAAGGCGGTGGCGAAGTAATGAACAAAAGGCTGCTGAAAAAGGCAAAGGAAACCCGGAAGCGTATCCATTCGCTCCGATCACTTCGGACAGCGTACACGCTGCTTGTCCTGTTGATACTGGTATCCGCGGGCCTTATTACGGCGAGCGTATATATCATATTGTATTCTCTCGATTTTATCCCCTCCGCCGCCCTGACACCGCTGATTCTGCCGGTCATTGTCATCTTTTCCTGCATGGTGATCGGCACCATTCTCGCTGTTTTTGTGGGCAAGCTTTTCATCAATCCCTTACGCAGGCTGATTGCCGCCAATGAGGAAATACGGCAGGGAAATTTTAAGGTGCGTTTGTCCGAACAGACGGTTATCGGCGAGCTGAATAATCTGATGCGCAGCTTCAACAGCATGGCAAGTGAGCTTGAAGCGACCGAATTGTTCCGCAATGATTTTATCAACAGCTTTTCTCACGAATTCAAGACGCCGATTGTATCCATCCGGGGCTTTGCCAGACAGCTTCAGAAGGACAATGAGCATCATACGCTCACTGACGATCAGCGTAAGGAATATACGGATATCATCTCTTATGAATCCGACCGACTGGCACGGCTTTCTTCCAATATTCTGCTGCTGACAAAGTTTGAAAACCAGCAGATTGTAACTGATAAGACCGATTTTTATCTTGACGAACAGATACGGCGAATTGTACTGCTTCTTGAAAAGGAATGGAATTCAAACGAAGTGACGATTGAGCTTGAGCTGGAAGAAATCAGGTACAATTTCAATGAAGAGATGCTTTCACAGATGTGGCTCAACATCATCGGTAACGCGATAAAATTCTCTCACCGGGGCGGCAACGTGTACGTGAAATGCGCGCGGGAAAACGACCGGATCTGTGTGGAAATTAGCGACAGCGGCGAAGGAATGAACAGCGAAACGATCAAGAGAATATTTGACAAGTTTTATCAGAGCGACCATTCCCATAAATCCGACGGCAACGGACTTGGTCTTTCCATCGTCAAGAGAATCGCCGAGCTTGCTAACGCGGAAATTACGGTCAAAAGCGAAATCGGCAGAGGAACGACCTTTTATGTTTACTTCCCTGCGGCGTCCGATTAGCCAAAAAGCGCCTTCAACCGTCAACGACGGAAGAAGGCACTTTTTCAGATTCAGTCCCCGATCGGAACATCGAATTTTTTCAGCTTGTCATAGATTTTGTCAAGCTCTGACATCTCTGCCTGGTCATCATCGGTCTGCTGTCTGATGCTTTGCATGAGAAGATCCGTATAAGTGATGATGTCGGCGCATTTCTTGAGCTGGTCGGAAATCTGCTGCGGATCGCTGATCTGCTTTTTGTATTTGATCTGATGCTCAAGGCTTGCCCAGAAATCCATGGCAATGGTGCGGATCTGGATTTCCGCCTTGATCCTTCGGGTGGATTCCGCGAAATAAACCGGAACGGATACAATCAGATGAAGGCTTCTGTACCCGTTTGGCTTGGGATTGGCGATGTAATCCTTCCGTTCGATCAGTTCGATGTCGTTCTGCCTGATGAGGGCTTCGGCTATGCTGTAAATATCATCGACATAGTAACAGATGACCCTTATGCCCGCAATATCGCTGAGATGCGTTTCAATGCTTTCGGTGGTCAGTTCCCATCCCTTGCGCTTCATTTTTTCAATGATGCTGATGCGGCTTTTCAGACGGGTCTGAATGGAGCTGATCGGATTGCGCTGGTATTTCAATTCAAATTCGGTATCAAGAATCTCCAGCTTGGTTCGGATTTCCCAGATAGCGGAGGAATAATAGAACATCAGTTCCTTGAAATCCAGCAGCGTGTCGAGAAGCTCATTGGCGTGTGACATAATGGCTTCCTGCATCGCGGGGTTTCCTTCAAATAAATCCAGTCCTGTATTGTTGTTTTCATCCATCTATATTTCATCCCTTTTCAATGAATCTATCGCTGTAATCGGTAACCTGAATTACATTTTACCTGAATGGTGTTTCTTCAGTGTTTCGTATTTGTAGAAGAATTGTAAATTCCTGCAAAATCATTATCCCCGTGCACCGGGAATGATATTCTTTCATTCTCACGCTGCACGGGGATTCCCGCTTCTTTGGCATCAAATGTTTGACGCGCTCTTTTCTATGCCCCATTTCTCCGCAAGAAGCCGGAGAAGTCTTGTCCTGAAATCCGCGCCTGTTTTTTTGGAGCAGCCCTCTCCCCTTCCGCTCTGTGTGGTAACAGTGGCGGCTTTGGTGGTCGAAGTTGCTTTGGTGGTCGAAGCCGTGGCTTCGGAATTTTCAAGAGTGATTATTTCTCCGCTCAGACCATTTGACGCCGCAAAGAACTGCGTCCAGTAATAGGTGCCGTTTCTGTATGCGACGCCGATTCCGATGTATTCATAGCTGCCGAGAATATTGGCGCGGTGTCCTGACGAATTCATCCATGAATGCATCACGTCCTCAGGATCGCGCTGTCCGTAGGCGATATTCTCCCCCGCCGAGCTGTAGCTGACGCCCGCTTCGGACAGCACCGTAAAACAGCGTGTTCCGTTGGGTCGCGTATGTGAGAATACCGACTGAATTTCGTCCGCGCGCACCAAGGCCGCCTGACTCAGCTTATCAGAATACCTGAGCGGAGAAAGACCGTTTGCGGCACGTTCGCGGTTGACAATGCCGGCGACCTGACGGGCATAGCTTTCCAATTGAACGCTTGCGTAACCAGCCGAAGCGTTTGCCTTGTACACGGAATCAGAAAAAGCCGCTGCCGAAAATACAAGCAGGACCGCCATCCATAATGAAAACCATCTTTTCTTCAAAAAAAGACCTCCTTGAATTGATTCGGGATTGTTTCATCCCGTGATTCAAGCATAGCAGAAAACGACAAGTCTTGTCAACACACAAAAAATCCCATGTCAGACTTTGGAATGAAATCTGACATGGGATTTTGCCTATTGCTTGGTCATCTTGAATCCGGCATTCTTCTGCCCATCAGGGCGCCGAATGTCGATGGCCGGAAAAGCCAAATCATCCGTTGAATTTCAGCGCGTATGCGTTGCCGGACTCTGAAAGCCGCGTAATGCCGTTTTCGTCAGCGACAATCCAGCCCTTGGATTCGGCGTACTGCACAGCCGACTCGAATGTCGAAGTGACGTTGCTGCCGAGCCTTGGATAATTCATCAGCTTGGCGGATTCCTTGATGAGGTCGGCGCGCGACATACTGATCTGTTCGTGCAGCACAAGGCAGACCGCGTTCGCCGCTTCCTGCACCGGAATTTCCTTGACTTCGCGCTTGTCCTCCCCTTCCCCGCTGGTTCTGATCAACGAATAATCATCAGGCGACTGGCCGGCTTGCCAGATGATTCTGTCCTCGTACTGGATGGTGCTGTTGAGTCCGAGTGAAGCGATGATTTCCGACAAGTGCGACTGAATCTTCGCGGAACTCCGGGTAATTCCGAAGCTCTGAATTACTGCGCGTATAAGCCGGGCTTCACTGACAGGCGCTTCCGCTTCGATCACACCCTTGACGGCGTCTTTGATCATCTTCTTACAGGCGGGCTGCAAAAAGTCCTCGGCCGTCAGGGAAAGTGATTTCAGCTTTGCCGCGTGGTACGGGACGACATTGGACGAAACCGGACAGGATACGTCATCCGGAATGATTTCCGCTTCGGCCGGCAGGCTGTCACTGTCATCGGATTCCGTTCCTGACGCGGTCTGCGGCTCTTCGGCGGAAGGAACGCTTTCCGCAGCCGTATCCGGTTCTTCGTTTTCCTCTTCCTGAGAAATCTCCTGTCTTTCCGCTTTTGCCTTGTCGAGCAGGGCAAGCACCCTCGCAAGCTCCTTGCGGCTGTTGTCCCACCAATCCATTGACCATACGCGGGCGATCTTCCAGCCCAGACTGCCGAGAACGCTGATCTGAGCGAGCTCCCTGTCGCGCACGGTCTTTGAATCGCGGTAGGTTCTGCCGTCGAGAAGAATGCCGAGCAGGTAGCGTCCGGGGTCATCGGGGTCAATCACGCCAATGTCAATGCGGTACTGCGAATGACCGACGTTGCGCTCGGTTTCATACCCGCTTTCTTCGAGAGCGGCGCAAATCGCCTGGCTGACGCCTTCCGTGTCATTGCCGACGTCAGGACCGCTTTCCGCGCGGGAAATCGCCTTGCCGGAAGCATATTCAAGAAATGCCTTCAGCGCGGCGACGCCTTCGGCCTGCGTTCTGTTAAGATCGATCTGATCAGGCTCCAGCGTAGAGAAAACGACCATCTCGCAGCGAGCGCGGGATACCGCGACATTCAGCCTGCGCCAACCGCCGTCGCGGTTGAGAGGACCGAAATTCATCGAAACGTGTCCGTCCTTGTCCGGACCGTAGCCTATGGAGAAGAGAATCACGTCGCGCTCATCGCCCTGCACATTTTCAAGATTTTTGATGAACAAAGGCTCCCTGCTGTTGTAGACCCAGTTTTCCAGGGCCGCGTCCTCTTTGCAGGCGTCATTCAGAAGATCGTCGATCAGGTTCTGCTGGTTGATATTGAAGGTGACAACGCCCACGCTCAAGGCGGCGTCTCTCTTGTCGTGGCAGCGCCGTTTCAGTTCGGCAATGACCGCTTCTGCTTCGGCGCGGTTCTGACGTGTTTTGCCGCGGTCAAAGAATCCTTCGGTATGCACCAGCCTGACCTTCGCTTCACGGTCATTGACCGACGGGAAGGTGTACAGCTTATTTTCGTAAAAATGCGTATTGCTGAACGCGATCAGGCTTTCATGCCGGCTGCGGTAATGCCAGAGAAGATGTGTCTGGGGCATATTCAGCGCAAGGCAGTCGTCGAGAATGCTTTCCAGATCCTCATCGTCGATATTGTCCTCATCAATGGTGTTGGTGGCGAAGAATGACGTCGGTGGCATCTGCTTCGGGTCGCCGACGATAACGGCATTCTTGCCTCTGGCAAGCGCGCCGACCGCTTTGGAAGTGGTGATCTGTGAAGCTTCGTCAAACACTACGAGGTCAAACGGCTCGCGGTTGGGAGCGAGATACTGCGCCGCTGAGATCGGGCTCATGAGCATACACGGACAGAGCCGGGGAAGCATATTGGGAATCTGGTCGAAAAGTTTGCGGATACTCAGTCCTCTGCCGCCGCTGCGGATGGCCTTCTGGAGAATGCCCAGCTCGGAGCTTTGGGCGGCTTCCTTGGCAAAATTGGGAACCTTTGACGCAAGCCGGCAGTAGATTTCCTTGCGGGTCAGTTCGGTAAGCTCATCGTCCATCTGTCTGAACTGTTCGATTTTTTCATTGAAAACCGCGCCCGAAAAGCCGTTCAGCACGGGGACAGAATCGATAATCTGCATGGCAAGCGTTCTTGAAACGAGCTTCCTGAAACCGCCGGCAATGTCTTCATGCGCGACGCCCTGCCTGTAGGCCTCAATGACGCAACCCATACCGCAGTTTTCAGCGTCGGCGGCAATGCTGTTCCATGTAATCCATTCCTTAAGCTCATCCGGATGGGCGGCGACATTTTCGCAGATTTCAAGCTGCGAAGAAATCCAGCAGTCACCCGCGTCGAGATCAGTGTCAATTGTATCTGCAAGAGCCGTTTTTGCGGTAAGCATAGCAGACATGGCGTCGAGAAGACAATCTATTTCGCTGCGAAGTTCCCCGCGTCCGCAGCATTGGACACGGACGCCGCTGCCGTTGCAGATTTCGTCAAGCCTTGCCGCGCTTTCCCTAGCCTTTGTACAGAGGGAAGCGATGGCTCCCCAGTCGGTGGCGGACCCGCTGTAGAGATGGCCCAGTAATTCACCGTAAGTGGCAAATAACGCGGAAGCGGCATCGGTTTCCGCGCGGTAATCGAGCAGCGCCACAAGGTGCTGCTCCAGATGATTTTTCGATACGGAGCCGATAGCATAGGGACGAAGCTTCTTGCACAGCGCATTGATTCCCAATGTGCGGGGAATGAGCCATTTGGCTGCCGCCGTACGGTATTCAGCCAGAAGCTGTCTGCCGTCCTGCTGCAGGAATTCTTTGTCCCAGTGCTGCAACAGGACAGCGGCGTCCTGGTCTGCTTTGGCGTAATGCCCGCACATTTCCTGAATCTGGGCAAGCATGAATCCGGGATTCTCCGATTGCGCCCACGCTCTCGGAAATTCCAGCCAGCACTTCATTTCCTCTGCGGCTGCCTGTGCGGTAGTCAGCTTTTCGTAGGAGCCAACCGGCATTTCGGTAACGTCGCTGAATTTAACTGCCGCTGCATCCAATGATTCCAACGCGGAACGGTATGTCTTCATTTTTTCCGGAAGCGTCATCCTGAGCTGCTGCGAATAGCTGGCGGCTGTGAGCGCGGAGAGAGGATGCCCCGAAGGATGACCGACTTGCTTTGCCGCTGCAATGATCCGCTGCAGCAGCACGGATTGTTCATCCGCCTTTTCCCTGTCGATGTATTCCATTGCGTCATATCCGAGAGCAGGAAGATCCGGGAATGAGATGGCTTCCTGGTATTCATTGATCAGCTCGAAGAGAGTGCGCCCGCAGTGGCGTACCTTATGAAGCTCTCTGACATATTCATTCAGCTCCGCTCTGATGGAGGCAATCTGATGAGCCTTATTCTCATAAGATTGCGCTGTCTGTCCTTTGGTCACTTCCGAAGCCTTGCGAAGCTGTTCGAGAACCGATTTTTTCTTTGCCTTGTTGGAATGCAGCTCCAGACAGAAATCGCCTATGCCGATTTTGTCAAGGCGGCGTTCCACAACTTCAAGGGCGGCCATCTTCTCGGCAACGAAGAGAACGGTCTTTCCCTGCGCGAGGGCATTGGCAATCAGCGCGGTAATGGTCTGGGATTTTCCGGTTCCGGGAGGCCCGTGAAGCACGAAGCTCTTGCCATCGGAAGCGGCTTTTATGGCAAAAAGCTGCGAAGCGTCAGCGGACATCGGAAGGAACACGCCGCTTTCATCGACTTCGTCGCCGATGCTCATCTCCTCCGCTTCCCATTCCAGCTTGCCCTGCATCAGGCTGCTGACAATTTTATTTTTTGCCAGATCATCATATCTGCTGCGGATGTCGTTCCACATGACAAACTGAGAGAAGGAGAAGATTCCGATGTAAGCCGATTCGAGGACATCCCAGTTCTTCTGCTCCATGATCGCCTTCCGGATAATGGTAAAGACCTTTCGGGTGTCAATTCCGTGGTCATCTTCGGGAAGGACATTCAGGCCCTTGATATCAATCTGAAAATCCTGCTTGAGCTTTTCCAGAATGGTGACATTCATCTGAGGCTCGTCGTCACGCAGCCGGACAACGTATCCCTGCGCCGCGGATTTTCGCACGATTTCCACGGGAACCAGAATGAGCGGCGCGTATCGCGGCTTGGTGCTTCTCGGATTTTCGTACCAGCGGAGAAGACCGAGAGCCATATACAGCGTATTGGCACCGTTTTCCTCAAGCGAGGATTTGGCGGAGCGGTACAGTTCCTTGATGGTTTTGGCAAGCTCGGCGTCATTCAGCGCCGAACGGAGTCGGTGATTTTTGAATTCCGACTGGATGACGGAGGTAAAGGGCCCAAGCTCATGCATGGTGTCAAAGCTGAGTTCTCCCTGATTCCAGTCGGCAGGACGCGGCATAATTTTGAAATCATCCCCGTCTGACAGTGAATCCTCCAATTCGTCAACGGATGAAGCCAGCAGCGGAATGAGGGTTCTGGACAGCCTGAGATTGATCAGCGAATTGCGAAGACCAATATCCAGCAGCTTGCGTTCCCAGCGGGTTTTGCGTGTATCCGGCGTTTCGTCGGCGGTATCGTCAATCAAAACCGCCCCTTCCCTGTCTTTGGGCGCGGCAGTCAGCTCTTCCTCGGAAAGAAGCGGACGCTCCACGCGCCAGCCGCCGTTGTCGGTCGGAATGCGCATGGGAATCGGTCTGACGCCGCTCAGACGGGCACGGTTGACGTCGATAAAGCATTCAACAGAAGTGAGATCGCGCAGCTTTTTCTCGGCGAGCTTCTGGGCTTCGTCGAAGGAAACGGATTCATCTCCCGCGACAAACGCGGTGCATTCCACAACAGCGATTTCATTGATGCCGTTGGCCAGCCGCTTGGTGATCAGAGAGGCGTCATCCTGGACGGTTTCCGGGAAAGAAAGCTCTTCCAGCCAGACGCCGGCAAAAATATGCCCTTTGAGAAGGATCAGCAGCGGATGAAGCCCGATCGCCTCCAAAGCCGATGCGTAGAGAAGGGTCAGGTCAAGGCAGGTTCCGAGCTTCTGCTCCATCACCATATCGCAAAGGCGGATGCGTTGTCCTATGCTCTCGAAATTGGCGGGGTGAACGCAGTATACGATATTCTGCTCCTGCAACGCGCCATAGACAGCCGCCGCCTGCTTCAGCACGCGGTTGGGGTCATTGCTCTGATAGGCGTCAAGCGACGGGTCGCCGGTCCACTTGCCGAGAAGCTCCGCCGCCCGCGCGGTAAGCTGTGCGATTGCCGGGTGATTGGGGGTTACAAAGGAACAAAGCAGCTCCGGATAAATCGAATAACCGTGCCATTGGTCAAACGCCAGCGCGGTCATTTCATTGTTGCTGGTGCAAAGGATCTTCTCCCCGCACCTCAGCGAAATTGTCATGACGCCCGTCATCTTTTCGGTCAGGCTCGCAAGGAAATTGCTGTCGGGAATCAGCCTGACGCTGCTTAACGAGAGATTTCTCTTTTCCGGGATCAGATCGATCGGCTCGGTCAAAGGAAGACAGAAAGCAGGCTCCGAAGTAATACAAAGCTCCGCGTTGGTAATGGCTTCTTCCCCTTCGTTGACAATACTGAGTGAACGGATGATCTTAAGTCCGTTTTGGAGAAGCGAAAAATTGATGACGGGAATGAGCTGCACATCGATGTGTACATGACAATTGCTTTCGTCATTGGCATCTTCCGGAATGGCTTCCTCGGCGGCTTCCTCCGGAATGGCTTCCTCGCTGGCATCCTCCGGAATGGCTACTTCGCTGGCTTCCTCCGGAATATCTTCCCCGGCGGATTCTTCCGGAATGGCTTCTTCGGCGGATTCTTCCGGAATGGCTTCTTCGACGGGTTCCTCCGGAATGGCTTCCTCGCTGGCTTCCTCCGGAATGGTTTCCTCGGCGGCTTCCTCCGGAATGGCTTCCTCGCTGGCTTCCTCCGGAATATCTTCCCCGGCGGCTTCTTCCGGAATGGCTTCTTCGGCGGCTTCTTCCGGAATGGCTTCCTCGGCGGATTCTTCCGGAATGGCTTCCTCGGCGGCTTCCTCCGGAATATCTTCCCCGGCGGATTCTTCCGGAATGGCTTCTTCTGGAATGGCTTCCTCGGCGGGTTCTTTGAATTCCGGTGCCGGAGAATCAGTATGTCCGGTTTCGCTGTAGCCATAGACCATGACAAACCAGTGACAGAGCTTGTGAGTCATTCTGATGAGCTTATCGGCATCATCTGTCGAAACATCCGATTCTGCTGTCACGTCGTCCAGCGACATGAGAATATCCTCAATGGTGATGATAATCAACTGATGACTGCGAAGGAATCGTATTTTATTGAGCTGAGTGGTTCCTGCAGGAAGATTCAGGCTGTTGACAGCCAGAAGCTCATCGGCAATCAGCTCGCCTATTCTTTTGAGCGACTGAACGCAAACGGCGGGATCCGT
>CADCON010000194.1 GCA_902803035.1 uncultured Ruminococcus sp. | reverse complement strand
GCGCTGCCAAGCTGTCGCTTGCGACAGCGACGCACCACCCCGCCAGGAGGGCCAGCCCCCCTGGACTCCCATTGTACGGTGCTATTTTTGAAAGGAGATCATATTAAATATGCAGCTTTGGCAGGGACGCTTTTCTAAAGCGATCGACAAAAAGACAAACGACTTCAATTCCTCCATTTCCTTCGACAGCCGTATGTTCCGCGAGGACATCGAAGGCAGCATGGCGCACGCCGATATGCTCGGCACCTGCGGCATCATTGACCGCTCCGAAGCGGACAGGATCATCGAAGGCCTGAAGGGCATTCTCGCCGACATCGAGAGCGGCGCGCTTTCCATCGATATGGAAGCCGAGGACATTCACACCTTCGTGGAGGGCGAACTCACCGCCCGTCTGGGCAGCACCGGCAAGCGTCTGCATACCTCCCGCAGCCGCAACGATCAAGTGGCGCTCGACATCCGTCTGCACCTCCGCAAGCAGGCGGACGGCATTCTCGCCGACCTCAGGGAGCTGATCGGCGTGATCTGCGACAAGGCGGAGGAACACGCCGGAACCGTCATGCCGGGTTATACCCATTTGCAGCGCGCGCAGCCCATCACCTTCGGACATCACCTGCTCGCCTACGCGGAAATGCTGCTGCGCGATATGGCAAGAATCGAGGACGCGAAGAAGCGCATGAATGTCAATCCCCTCGGAAGCTGCGCCCTTGCCGGCACGACCTATGAAATAGACCGCGGCCTGACCACCGCCGCGCTGGGAATGGACGATTATTCCCGCAACAGCCTGGACGGCGTTTCCGACCGCGATTTCTGCCTTGAATTGGCGTCCGCGCTGTCGATTGTGATGGTGCATCTCTCCCGCTTCGCCGAAGAGGTCATTCTCTGGTGCTCGTGGGAATTTAAATTCATCGAGCTGGACGACGCGTTTTCCACCGGCTCCTCCATCATGCCGCAGAAGAAAAATCCCGACATCGCCGAGCTGGTGCGCGGCAAATCGGGCAGGGTGTTCGGCGATCTGATGACGCTGCTCACCGTGATGAAGGGCATTCCGCTTGCCTACAACAAGGACATGCAGGAGGACAAGGAAGCGATCTTCGACTCGTTCGACACCGTGAAGATGTGCATTACCACCTTCACCCCCATGCTCAGCACCATGACCGTGCTGAAGGACAATATGCGCGCCGCCGCCGCCAAGGGCTTCATCAACGCCACCGACTGCGCGGACTATCTGGTAAAGAAGGGCCTGCCCTTCCGCGATGCGTATAAAGCGACCGGAACGCTTGTCGCCAAGTGCATCGAGAGGGGCGAAACACTGGAAACCCTGCCGCTTGCCGAATACAAGGCGATTTGCGACACGTTCGACGAGGGCGTCTATGAAGCGATCAATCTCGACCTTTGCGTGAGCCAGAGAAAATGCGCCGGCGGTCCCGCCAAAGAAAACACGCTCTCGAACGTGGCAAGAATCAGAGAAGCCATAAAATAAAATTCACTCCACACTTTATAGGAGGATTCCCTATGACAATCCGCAGAGCCATACTTGCCGACATTCCCGCGTTGAGCGAACTGCTGCGGCAGGTGTGCAATGTGCATCATGCCGGCAGACCCGATCTCTTCAAGCGGGACGGAACAAAATACACGCCGGAGCAGCTTGCCGGAATCCTGAATGACGACAGCCGTCCGATCTTCGTCGCCGAAACGGAAGACGGCGTGAAGGGCTACGCCTTCTGCGTGTGCAAGCAGCATTTGAACGACACCTGCGTGACCGACATCCGGACGCTCTACATCGACGATCTCTGCGTGGATGACTGTTGCCGCGGGCAGGGAATCGGGCGGCAATTGTACGAATTTGTGCTGCGATTTGCCAGGGAATCCGGCTGCTACAACGTCACGCTCAACGTCTGGTGCTGCAATCCCAGCGCGATGGAATTCTATGAGAAATGCGGACTTGTGCCGCAGAAAATCGGCATGGAAATTATTATTCAGGAGGACTGAGCCACATGAAATCCAGGAGAGAAATATTTAGTTCACGCAAGCTGTTTATGTTTCTGGCACTTGTGCTGTATTGCACCTCTTTTTTTCTTTTTCAGTTATGCTTTATTGTGAAAAGCGGTTATGTCACGTTGTTTGCGTTGATTTCCCTGTCGCTGGTGGGGGCGGTGCTTTGCAGCATCTTCGGACATAAAGGCAAAGAATATCTCTACTGCCCGAAGTGCGGTTCCAGAAGGATTGTTCAGACAACGCTTTTCGGCATTCCTGACAAGCTGTATAACGTGTGTCCCGAATGCCATGAGAAGATCGACAATGACAAGCCGGTGAACAAGGATTAAGGATTGATTGTAAAACAATGTCGAAGTTTTTACTCAGATTATCCCATTCCCGCGTCATTCCGGGGGGAATCGCCGCGCCGCTCGGCTTTACCGCGTCGGGAATCCACAGCGGTATGCGCCGGAACAAATCCAAGCGCGATCTGGCAATGGTGCGCTGCGACGTCCGATGCGCGGCAGCGGGAGCCTATACGCAAAATCTGGTGAAGGGCGCGTCGATTGCCGTCACCCGCGAGAATATATCCGACGGCTACGCGCAGGGCATTATCTGCAACAGCGGCAACGCCAACACCTGCAACGCCGACGGCGAGGAAAAGGCGCGGGAGATGTGCCGCCTTGCCGCCCAAGCGATGGGAATCGCCCCGGAGGATGTGATCGTCGCCTCCACCGGCGTGATCGGGCAGCCGCTCAATCTCGATCCGATACGCAATTCCGCCTCGGAACTGGCTTCCCGTCTGCGTCGGGACGGCGGGAGCGAAGCCGCCGACGCCATTCTCACCACCGACCGCTACCGCAAGGAAATTGCCTTTGCATACGACCTCTGCGGCACGACCGTCCGCTTCGGCGCGATGGCAAAAGGCTCCGGCATGGTGCATCCCAATATGGCGACCATTCTCTGCTTCATCACCACCGACGCGGCGATCACGCCGGAAATGCTGCGGAAATCGCTGGCCAAGGTAGTGCCGCAGACCTTCAATATGGTGTCGGTGGACGGCGATACCTCCACCAATGACACAGCGGCGGTGCTGGCTTCGGGGCTGGCGGGCAATCCCGTTATCGACAGCGAGGGATACGCCTTCGACCGTTTCACCCACGCATTAAAAGCCATCTGCATTACGATCTGCCGTGAGCTGGCACGCGACGGCGAAGGCTCCACCCGGCTGCTGACCTGCACCGTTCACGGCGCGCAGGACAACATCAACGCCCGCATCATTGCCAAATCGGTGATCTGCTCCAGCCTTGTGAAGGCGGCGATCTTCGGCTCGGACGCGAACTGGGGCAGAGTGCTCTGCGCCATCGGCTATTCCGGGGCGAAGTGTGACATTTCGCAGGTGGAAGTGGCGTTCGTGTCGGAGCGCGGCAGAATCATCGTCTGTCAGAACGGCGCGGGCGTGGATTT
>CADCON010000193.1 GCA_902803035.1 uncultured Ruminococcus sp. | reverse complement strand
CCCATCGCCGTTCTGGACGACGTCATGAGCGAGCTGGACGCGCTCCGGCAGGATTACCTGCTCAATCACATGGATGGCTGGCAGGTCTTTATTTCCTGCTGCGATCCCCACACCGTCAAGGGACTTGACAAGGGAAGGATCATCGAGGTCGAGGACGGGAAATTTAATATGAGGTAGGAGGGAGAAGAGAGGAGGTAGGAGGTAGCATTAATATATTATTCATAATTATATTAGTTATAGCAGTCTTTTTCACGCTGAAAATCCTGATATTGGTGGTTTTTTATAATTATCACAGAGATATTGACTCATTTTACAGCTATTTGTTCATAAATTGTTCACTTGACTTTACAAGCAGTTGGGGGTATAATAACTTCATAACACAATTTGTTGTTCTTGCATTAACCTCTATAAGGGATTGATACCATCACAACTCTCCATACATGCATTCTTGTCATAACTTGCATTAACCTCTATAAGGGATTGATACTTTCGCTTAAAAGTTAGTACATCCAGCCTTTGTACTTGCATTAACCTCTATAAGGGATTGATACGTTTATTGTCTGGCTGTTTACCGGGACAAGAGGATATCTTGCATTAACCTCTATAAGGGATTGATACAAATACCAAAAAGCATGCAGGCGCAATATGCACCAAATGCTTGCATTAACCTCTATAAGGGATTGATACTGTCAGTCTCTCACAGATCCCGACATAATCGGGGTCTCTACTTGCATTAACCTCTATAAGGGATTGATACAATAGCAATGTCCCATTGACTTTTTAGACCATATTCTTCTTGCATTAACCTCTATAAGGGATTGAAAAATCGCAAAAAGCCTGATCAGGCACTTTTTTCGTGCGCTCTGAACAGGCTTGCTTTTTATTTTTTTCTGATTTCACACTGACCACTGACCACTAAGCACTAACCACTGACCACTAAGCACTGACCAAAAAGAGGGAGGAGGTAAAAAAACATGTACCTTCATCTGGGCAACAATTTCGTGATTCCCGAGCGGGAGATCATCGGGATATTCGATATGGACAACACCACCATTTCGAAACATACGCGGAATCTTCTCCGGCTTGCCGAGAAAGAGGGGAGAGTCACCGCTGTTACCAGCGATCTTCCCAAGAGCTTTGTGCTTTGCAGGGACGGCAGCGTGTATCTGTGTCAGATTTCGCCCGCAGCGCTTGCAGGACGGGCGGAACAGGGAATAGGCATATAAATCAATTGCGTCATATTCTGCGCGTCAGGGCCGGAATATGACGTTTTTTGATGACGACGGAAGAATTCCTTTGAAGGAGACGGTTGCCGGCCTGTGAATGACCGGATGAGCCGGTGCGGGGGTCTGTGTTTTTCTACGAAACGCCCGGGAGCGTGGTAAATTGCCATGCGTTGCAGCCTGTATGCTTTGATGCGAAAATCATCACATCCGCTGACAGACGAAGGAACTGCGAGGATTCCCGCCCGGAAGAATAAAAAAATCCATTAATTAGTATAAATATACTAATAATATGCGAAAAAAATTTAAAAAATAATAATGGCATTTTCCTGGTCTTTGTGATATAATATCCTTATATGGATCAATAGCCGTAAATGGGCATTTTAACACGCTTTGACGCAGTTTTGACAATGAATACGGAGGACGATACTTTGGATAACATCGATAGAAGAGAAATGGATTTTGAATCGGTCAGTACGGCTGTCGACGCGGAAGCGTACGACGAAAACCAGATACAGGTGCTGGAGGGTCTGGAGGCTGTCAGAAAGCGTCCTGGAATGTATATCGGCACCACGGGTCCAAAGGGACTGCACCACCTTGTCTATGAGATCGTGGACAACGCCATTGACGAAGCCTTAGCCGGCTTCTGCGACCTTATCACCGTCGATATTGAGAAGGACGACATTATCACCGTCACCGACAACGGACGCGGCATTCCCGTCGGCATTCAGCAGAAAACAGGGCTTCCCGCCGTGGAGGTCGTTTTCACCATTCTTCACGCCGGCGGCAAGTTTGGCGGCAGCGGCTACAAGGTTTCGGGCGGTCTGCATGGCGTGGGCGCGTCGGTCGTCAACGCGCTGTCCGAATGGCTGGAGGTCGAGGTCAGCGACGGCGAACACATCCATTACCAGCGGTTTGAGCGCGGCAATAAGACCTGCGAACTGCACGTGATCGGCGATACCGATAAACGCGGCACCAAGGTCCGCTTCAAGGCCGATCCTGAGATGTTCAGGGAAACTACTGTCTATGACTTTGAAACGCTTCAGACGCGCCTGAGAGAGCAGGCGTTCCTCAATGCCGGCATACACATCCGGCTTTCCGATCTCAGAGGGGAAGAGCCTGTTACGGAAAGCTACTGCTACGAGGGCGGTATCCGCTCCTTTGTGGAATACATTCATAAGAAGAAGGCCGTCGAGGTGCTTCATCCCGACGTCATGCACTTTGCCTGCGTGTCCGACGACGGCAACGCCACCGCCGAAATCGCCATGCAGTACAACACCGAGTACAACGAATTTACCCTTTCCTTCGCCAACAATATCCGCACCGTGGACGGCGGTACGCATGAGGAGGGCTTCAAAAGGGCGCTGACAAGGGTCATGAACGACTATGCCCGCAAATTCGGCATTCTCAAGGACAGCGACCGCAATTTCACCGGCGACGACGTGCGCGAGGGTCTGACCACCGTCATCAGCGTCAAGCTCAAGGAAGCGCAGTTTGAGGGACAGACCAAGGGCAAGCTCGGCAATACCGAGATCCGCAGTCTGGTGGACGGTCTGATTTCCCAAAAGCTCATGAATTATCTGGAGGAAAATCCTGCTGTCGCCAAAGCCATCTTCAATAAGGCATTGGAAGCCTCCCGCGCCCGCGACGCGGCACGCAAGGCACGCGACGCGGCACGCCGCAAGACCGCGTTCGATAACGCTTCGCTCCCCGGCAAGCTCGCCGACTGCTCCGACCGCGACGCCACGCACACCGAAATCTACATCGTCGAGGGCGATTCCGCCGGCGGCTCCGCGAAGGGCGGCAGGGACAGACGCTTTCAGGCTATTCTTCCCCTCTGGGGCAAGATGCTCAACGTCGAGAAGGCGCGTATGGATAAGGTCTACGGCAACGACAAGCTGATGCCCGTTGTCACGGCGCTGGGCTGCGGCATAGGCGATGAATTTGATATCAACAAGCTGCGCTACGGCAAGGTCATTATCATGGCGGATGCCGATGTGGACGGCTCCCACATCCGCACGCTGCTGCTGACCTTCTTCTTCCGCTTCATGCGTCCGCTCATCGAGAACGGCAATATCTGCATCGCGCAGCCGCCTCTTTACCGCATTACACGCAAGAAGGTGGAGATGGACGCCTACAGCGAGGAAGACAAGGACCGCATTGTGCGCGAGCTGGGCGGCACAGCGACCGTCAAGAGAGTGAAGGAGGAGGGCGATTCCGAAGATACGGTGCATTACAAGATCACCAAGAAGGACGCGCATCTCTACGCCTACAGCGACGAGGAACGCGACCGCATTCTCGCTGAAATAGGCGGCTCCGAGGACGTGCAGCGGTACAAAGGTCTGGGCGAAATGGACAGCGAGCAGCTCTGGGAAACCACCATGAATCCCGCCACCCGCATTATGCTGCGCGTAACGATGGACGACGCCAGAGCCGCGGACGAGACCTTCTCGATTCTCATGGGCGACAAGGTAGAACCCCGCCGCGAATTTATCGAGCAGAACGCCAAATATGTCAAGAATCTGGACGTCTGATTTTTTTCAAAAACGGAAAATTCAATCTGCGGTATGAAAATCTTTGCACACCTGTCAGAAAAACAATTCCACCGCCAATGATTCCCATCAATCCGCGATTTTGGGCTATTCCTCGTGGAGAATTCCGCAAAAGTTGTGGAAAACTCAGTGGAAAAGGTTGATAACTCACTGTAATATTGAAAATTACAAAGAACAATATTCCAAATAGTAATTTTATAAGTGCAAAACACTATTTGTTTCAACAGTTTCAACAGAGTTTTCCACAATCCTATGTTGAATGAAAGTGGAATGAGGGGGAAATCCTTCCAGATCTGAATGATTCAGTGGAAATCGGTGGTATATCGGCCGGATTATTACAGTGCGTATCATGGGAATGGAAGGAAACGCAAAATTCCGGCGAAATAATGAACGGCCAAGAGTGTGAATCCGAGGGAGAGTCATACGGCAACTGACTGAACCGAAGATTTATTTCCTGAAAACGGCAGATAATATTTCAAATAGTAATAATTATAATAAAAATTACATTTTTGATAGATCATAGATTAATGGACAGGGAGAATAGAATCAATGGAATATGAAGGGCATGAAAACCAGAAGATCATTGAGGTCGATATCAACCACGAGATGAAGGATTCCTTCCTCGCTTATTCGATGTCGGTCATCGTGCAAAGGGCGCTGCCCGACGTGCGCGACGGTCTGAAGCCGGTGCACAGGCGCATTCTCTACACGATGTACGAGGACGGACTCTATCCGGAACGCGCCTACAAGAAGTGCGCCACCACGGTCGGCGCGGTTCTCGGCCGTTATCATCCCCACGGCGACGCCTCCGTCTATGACGCGCTGGTGCGTCTGGCGCAGAATTTCTCCATGCGGTATATGCTGGTGGACGGCCACGGCAATTTCGGCTCCGTGGACGGCGATCCGCCTGCCGCCTATCGATATACGGAAGCGAAGATGAGCAGGATTTCCATGGAAATGCTCACCGATATCGACAAGGAAACGGTGGATTTCACCAATAACTTCGATGACTCGCATCAGGAGCCGACGGTGCTTCCGTCGCGTTATCCCAATCTTCTGGTGAACGGATCGACGGGAATTGCCGTCGGCATGGCGACCAATATCGCGCCGCACAATTTAAGGGAAACCGTCAACGCCGTGTGCCTGCTGCTCAGAAATCCCGACGCGACGCTGGACGAACTGATGGAATGCATTCAGGGCCCTGACTTCCCGACGGGCGGCATTATCATGGGCCGTTCGGGAATCCGGGCGGCCTACGCCACGGGACGCGGCAGGATCACCGTCCGCGCCAAGGCGGAGATTGTCGAGCGTCCCAATGGGCGCTATCAGATTGTGGTGACTGAGCTGCCCTATCAGGTCAACAAGGCGCGCCTGATCGAGAGCATCAGCGAACTTGTCAAGGACAGAAAGCTGGAAGGCATCAGCAATTGCGACGACCATTCCGACCGCGAGGGTATGCGGATCACCATTGACGTCAAGCGCGACGCGTCGCCCAATGTGGTGCTGAATAATCTCTTCAAGAATACGCAGATGCAGATCACCTTCGGCGCGATTCATCTGGCCATTGTGGACGGAGTGCCCAGAACGCTCACGCTGAAGGAAATG
>CADCON010000192.1 GCA_902803035.1 uncultured Ruminococcus sp. | reverse complement strand
TGATCGCCATCAGCGCAAAGACGATGCCCACCGCGCCGCTCGCGCTGGTGCTGATGCTGCTGACGAAATAGGTATCGGCGATGTTGTAGATATTGCTGACCAGCATACTGATGACAGTCGGCACAGACAGGGTCAGAATCAGCCGGGTGACCGGCGTCTGTGTCATTTTCCGGAATTGCTTTTCCGCTTTTTCCGATGCGTTTGCTTTCATCATTCTCTTTGTGCCTCTTTTGTTTGTTCCGTGATGTTCATTTCGTATGACGTCATATGGCAGGGAAGAAGGTCCCGCCAGACGGCTCTTACAGCCCGAATGCCATGCAGAGCAGCCTGACCAGCAGCGCGGCGATCCACGCGACAAAGCACTGCCAGATCACGACCGAAACCGCCCATTTTGCGCCCAATTCGCGCTTGATGGACGCGATGGCCGCCACGCATGGCGTATAGAGCAGGCAGAATACCAGCAGAGAAGCCGCTGCCGACGGGCTGATGGCGGCGGCAATTCCTCCTTCCGCGCCGAACAGCACTTCGAGTACGGAAACGACGCTTTCCTTTGCCATGAATCCGCTGATGAGGGAGGTGACAATCCGCCAGTCACCCAGACCGAGGGGAATGAAGACCGGCGTGAGCAGTCCCGAAATACCCGCCAGAATGCTGCCGTGGGAATCGGTCACGGGATTCAGGCGGAAATCGAAGCTTTGCAGGAACCACACCACGATGGTGGCAATCAGAATGACGGAGAATGCCCTTTGCAGGAAGTCCTTCGCCTTTTCCCAGAGAAGCTGAACGACATTCCGCGGACTGGGCAGCCGGTAATTGGGCAGCTCCATCACAAACGGCACGGCTTCCCCCTTGAACAGGGTCTTCTTGAAGAGAAGCGAGACAAGAATGCCCGCAATGATTCCGGTCACATAGAGCAGCGTCATGACTGCCCCGCCGTAATGCGGGAAGAAGGAGCTGACGAAGAAGGCATAGATCGGCAGCTTGGCCGTGCAGCTCATGAAGGGCGTGAGCAGAATGGTCATTTTACGGTCGCGTTCGCTGGGAAGCGTGCGGGTGGACATGACCGCCGGCACAGTGCAGCCGAAGCCGATCAGCAGCGGGACGATGCTTCTGCCCGAAAGACCGATTTTTCTCAGCAGCTTGTCCGTGAAGAACGCCACGCGGGCGATGTATCCGCTGTCCTCCAGAAGCGACAGGAAGAAGAACATGGTCACGATGATGGGCAGGAAGCTCAGCACGCTGCCCACGCCTTCAAACAGGCCGTCCACCACCAGACTTCGTATGACGCCGTTGACATTCCCCGCTTCCATAGCCGAAACGGTCAGGCCCTTGAGCAGGTCAATGCCCCCTTCCAGAAGCGACTGAAGCCACGCGCCGATGACATTGAAGGTGAGGTAAAATACCAGTCCCATGATGGCGATGAACATGGGAATAGCCGTGTATCTGCCGGTCAGAATCCGGTCGATCTTCCGGCTGCGGATATGCTCGCGGCTTTCCTGCGGCTTGATGACGCAGCGGTCGCAGACCTTCATGATATAGGCAAACCGCATATCGGCCATTGCCGCGCTGCGGTCGAGTCCGCGTTCCTTTTCCATCTGCACCACAATATGGCCGAGCGTTTCCTTTTCGTTCTGGTCGAGCGCGAGCTGATTCATGATCAGTTCGTCCCCCTCGATCAGCTTGCCGGCGGCGAATCTCACGGGCAGCCCGCTTCGGGCGGCGTGGTCCTCGGTCATGTGGATGACCGCGTGGAGCGCGCGGTGTACCGCCCCGCCGCTGTGGGACGAGTCGCAGAAATCCTGCTTCAGCGGTCTTTCCTGATATCTGGCTACGTGAAGGGCGTGTCTGACAAGCTCGTCCACGCCCTCGTTCTTCGCGGCGGATATGGGAACCACCGGTACGCCGAGCATGGCTTCCATGGCGTTGATGTCCACCGTGCCGCCGTTTCCCGTCATTTCGTCCATCATATTGAGCGCGACGACCATCGGAACGTCCATCTCAAGCAGCTGCATGGTCAGGTAGAGATTGCGCTCAATGTTGGTCGCGTCCACGATATTGATGATGCCGCGGGGTTTTTCCTTCAGGACGAAATCCCGCGAAACAAGCTCTTCCCCTGTATAGGGCGACATGGAATAAATGCCCGGAAGATCGGTGATGAGCGTGTCCTCATGCCCGCGGATCGCGCCGTCCTTGCGGTCAACCGTGACGCCGGGGAAATTGCCGACGTGCTGATTCGCGCCGGTGAGCTGATTGAAGAGCGTGGTCTTGCCGCTGTTCTGATTGCCGACCAGCGCGAATGTCAGCGTCGTGCCGGGCGGCAGCGGGTCGCCGCTGCCTTTGGGGTGGAACCTGCCTTCCTCGCCGAGTCCGGGGTGCTCGATTTTCTTTTTCTTTTTCGCCGTCGTTTTCCGTCCCGCGTTCTCATCGGCCGGAAGAACGTCGATTTTATCCGCGTCGTCGAGCCGCAGGGTCAGTTCGTACCCGTGAATACGCAATTCCACAGGGTCGCCCATCGGCGCGAATTGGATCACCGTAACCTCCGCGCCGGGAATGACGCCCATGTCCAGAAAATGCTGGCGAAGCGCGCCGGAGCCGCCGACCTTTTCAATGATGCAGTGCTGTCCGGGCTTCAGTTCTTTTAATGTCATATGTATCACCTTGCGATGAAATTCCACGAGCAATGACCGCCTTCCGGCAACCTGTGAAAAAGCACTTCGCGCTCCCGGAGCAATTATTTCTCATGTGGATTATAATGCATTATACTCTTTCCCTCAGTTATTGTCAACTAATAAGAAAAAAACGGGTAGGGAAACGTATGGAAATGACGAATTCCTCCCGTTGGCAGCCGGAAATGATGTCATGATCAGGAAGGATACCGGCTGGCATATCTTTTTTCTTTATTTATTATTTGAGCCCCTTTGCGTTTGACCGCAAAGGGGCGTTTCTGGAAGGGTTGAACAAAAAAGATGCCGGCTAATTATTGTTCTGCTTGGCGGTGTTGAGTGTCGCAACCAGAATCCGCTTGATTTCCAGACAGTCATTGCTAAGCGAATCGCCTTCCGCTTCGGTGATGTATTCGGACATAACCAGCAGTCTCAACCAATACTCAGTTTCAGCGGTTTCTTTTAACGCAATCTGCATTTTTGCTATGAAATCAGCCTTGCTATTTCCGTATGCGGCTTCATTGGCGTTTGCTCCGATTGATGTACCGCTTCGGATGATTTGTTTGGAGATGATAGCCTCATGCTTTTGTTTAATCAGATACTGATTCAGCTTTATGATCCTTGCGGCAAATTTCAGCGATTTTTCAAGAAGGATACTGCTTTGCATCTATCGTGCATCTCCTTAATCCTAAATTCAGTGAATAGTGAATAAAGAATAGAGAATGGTGAATAGTACAACAGCGCGGCGAAGTTTATCGCCTTACGTTATTCACCATTCACCATTCACCATTCTCTATTCACTTAGCGGCGTTAGCCGCGCTGTTGGTGCGGGTAACAGGACTTGAACCTGCACGATTTATTTCACCAGATCCTAAATCTGGCGTGTCTGCCATTCCACCATACCCGCGCATACGCATTTATTCTACCATAACAATTCCGGATTTTCAAGTGCTTTTTTTATCCATTGTAAAAAATGCGGGACAAAATTAACAGTTTCCAAATTGACAAGGATGCGTAAAAATGGTATGATAATCTTTGAATTAAATCTGTCAGCGAAAGGAACTGAAATGACATGGCGGTTTTACAAGGCAGTTTTTTATCCTCCGAAATTGGCAGGCTTTCTCATTTTACGGTGATTCTTCCGCACGATACGGTGACCAACCCTCCCGCCAACGGTTATCCGGTGCTTTATATTCTCCCCGGAAGGACCGACGACTGCAATACATGGCTTTATCGCACCAATATTGAGCGTTACGCCTATTTCAAGGGGCTGGCGGTGGTCATTCCGAGCGGAGACGGCAGCTTCTACGCGAATATGGCCAACGGCAGCCGGTATTTTACCATGATCACCAAGGAATTGCCTGAGGTCGTGCGGAATATGTTCCGCGTCGGCTTCAGCCGGCAGCATACCTATATCTGCGGCGCGGCAATGGGCGGTTACGGCGCGCTGAGATGCGCTCTGACCTTCCCGGAGCAGTACGCCGGATGCATTGCCCTTTCGCCGATCACCGACTTCGAGGACTTTGTCAACAAGGAAATCAACGGTGGAAAGACCGACTGCTGGCGCGCGATTCTGGGTGAAAGAATGCTGGTGCCGCGCGATATGGTGCTTTTCAACCTGATCAGCGAAAGCCGCACCTATTCGCAGATTCAGCCGTTGATCTATATGGCGTGCGGCAAAAGGGACGAGCTTTATCCCGCGGTTGTCAGGCTGAGGGATATGCTTGACCACAATAAGATGGACTTTATTTTTGAACAGGCGGACGCGGGTCACGAATGGGGCTTCTGGGACGTCGCCATTCAGCGCGGCCTGGACGCGGTGCTTCCCGACGGCGGCAGATAGACAGCTTTACGATTTAAAGAATAGAGAATGAAGAATAGAGAATTAAGAATAAAATAGGAGCGCGTTCGCGCTGGAATATAGCCGCTCCCTGCGGCCGCTTTAGTGTATCATGGATGGAGTATCAGGAATATGAGTTTCAAAGAATCAATGCAATCTCTTTTGGGAAAAGTCTTTCATTCGTCATTTTGTGAAAAATTAACTGACGACAGCGGCTATCAGCGGGAGCTTGAGTCCATCCGGTACGGGGAAAAATCATTGCTGACTGCCGGCGGTGAGAGTCAGCCGATGTACCAGATCATTGATGCAGGCGACAGCTTTCTGTTGGCCGACATGGACGACTGGCAGCTTATCACGGATTTTGATAACATCCCCGATGCGGTTCGGAGTGGCAGAAAGAATGTTGTCATTCCGAAGAAGGACATCACCTCGGTGGATATCGGCGTTGTCTACAATGCAGAAGGCATGGAGAAAAAGCTGCTGGAATACGTCGAAATCCGCCTGCGCTGGAAGGTGAAGGCCAATGGCAAGCATGGGCAGAAAACAAGCCGCCGGTTCCTTTCGCTGGTGCTCACGGACGAAATAGAGGAAGACAGGCTCCGCGCCTTCTTCGCGGGCTGCGGAAGGCTGCGCCTTATGCCGGACGAGGAATTTGACCGGCTCAACGGACATATGCTGACGGGCGGCGAGGCCCTCCTGAAAAAGCGGCTGAAAAAAGCCGTGGTTGCCATTCCGGTTGCCTCTGTACTCTGTATCATCGGCGGACTTCTTCCATGGCAGGGGGTGCGGAATGCGTTCATCGTGCTGGGGGCGCTGCTGCCGCTGGCGCTTTTCGGTCTGATCGCGGGGTTTCCGCGGTATCTGCTTGTGCGGAGAGGGGAGGATTCCCGCTGGGACGAAACCAGATGGGAGCGCACCATTGACACGGAGCCTGCCCTGATGATTTCCGCGGGGGCGCAATTCACCATGCTGTGGGTTTGCGAAGTCCGGTGTTTTCCTTTCGGGGAGGGCGTCTTCGGCAGATGGGCGGCTCTTGCGGCGGTACCTTCCGCCATTGTAGCGGGAGCGATGCTGCTTGTCATGTTTACCCAGACGACCGGCTGGAAGGACAGGCTGTATTCCGCACTGATCTGCCTGTTTTTTGCCATCTTCTCCTGCTTTGACGCGGTGTACCTTCTCAACGGCGCGCTGGATGCAACGCCGCCCGCCGTTCATTCCGCCCGTGTGGAGGAAAAATGGTCGGATCGCGGCTACAAGGGGCGGGATTATTACTACGTCCGCGTTGTCCGTGGAAACGGCAGGAAGGAAGAATTCGACATTCTGGAACCGGAATACGAGCGTATTGAGAAGGGAGATTCGATTACCATCGAGGAATATGGAGGGGCGTTCGGGATTCCCTATAAGAAGGCAGTTGTGCCGGATGAAAAAGACAATTCATGAACTGATAGGCTAATGAAAGGGTGAATAAAAAAATGGCTTCACCGCTGGCGGACAGGATCCGTCCGAAGGAAATTGACGATATGATCGGGCAGCG
>CADCON010000191.1 GCA_902803035.1 uncultured Ruminococcus sp. | reverse complement strand
GTACCCCGAGGATTGGCCCGGTATGAGCTTTGAAACCCTCGCGGCTGTCAAGAAGACCGTCGGTGACATTCCGCTGGTTCTGCACGGCGGCACAGGCATTCCCGAGGATCAGATCAAGAAGGCCATCTCGCTGGGCGTTGCCAAGATCAACGTCAATACCGAGTGCCAGCTCGCGTTCCAGGAGGCCACCAGAGCCTACATCGAAGCGGGCAAGGATCAGCAGGGCAAGGGCTTCGACCCCCGCAAGCTGCTCGCTCCCGGCGCGCAGGCGATCAGGGATATGGTCAAGGCCAAGATGGAGATCTTCGGCTGCATAGGCAAGGCGGAGTAATTTTTCATCTCATTCCCTTTTTCTACGGGTCAATCAGCCATCAATTCAATCATTGATAAACCCCCGTCGCGGCGAGGTGTTCCGATGTGTATCGGACGCTCCGCCATGACGGGGGTATTTTTTTGAGTTGCCTGATGTTTGCTTTCTTACCGGGTTAGGTGACTTTTGTTCCAGACCTGCTAAATTTTTGCCGAATCATTCGGGTGATTAAGACGACTCGTAGCTTGTCAGAATTACTTTCGGTCTATTTCGCTGCCGATTTTGTTGCCTGTAAGCAATCCTATCAAACCGCCGACAATCGCGCATGGAATAGTGCCTGCTACGGCGCCTACAGGACCGCCAACGGCTATTCCGATTGAACCGCCGTACTTTGCGCCGGCAATCGCACCTGCTATCGCGCCGGAGAGTGAGCCTACCGCTTCACCTTTTCTTCCCATATTATCGCCTCCTTTCGATCAACAAATGATGAAAAGCAATCCGCTTTCATTTAAAATAATATCACAAAATGAGATAATTGTCAAGCGTATTTTCGAAATAAAGTAACATGAATTTGTATTGCATAAAACCGCCTGCGGATGAAAGGCTGAGAATGAAGTACAAATCTATCATGTGAAGGTTCGATGAAAGAATGAGACTCAGGGATGTCAGAGAGGACCATGATTATACGCAGAAATATATTGCGGAAAAGCTGTTCATCAAACAGAACACCTATTCGCAGTACGAAACGGGGCAGCGGCAGATTCCCCTTGAATTTCTGATAAAGCTGGCGATGATTTACGATACTTCAACGGATTATCTTCTCGGTCTTACGGATGAAAAAAAGGCATATCCACGGAACCGGACTTTTCAGTAGCTCACTGTCTGATCGTATCCTGTGAGAAAGCGGAATTCTCTCTGATATATGAATAAAATGAATTACGATTCGGCTGAAAAATTGACGTATCTGCCGGAAGTTTCATTTGTATATTGACATATCGGCAAAATAGGTAGATAATAGATAGCAACAATCCACATATCATAGGAAAGGTGAATTCGATATGCTTTCACTGGACAAATTCTACCACGCCGCCTATGTGCTGAAAAGTGTCCTGCGACGCACGGATCTCGTCTACGCGCCGGAGCTGAATCCCGGGGCGGATATATACTTAAAGCCGGAATGTCTGCAGGTGACCGGTTCCTTCAAGGTCAGAGGCGCATACTATAAGATTGCCACTCTTTCCGATGAGGAAAAGGCAAAGGGCGTTATCGCCTGTTCCGCCGGCAACCACGCGCAGGGCGTCGCGCTCGCCGCTACCAAGAGCGGCATCAAGTCGCTCATCTGCCTTCCCGACAGCGCACCGATTTCCAAGGTGGAAGCGACCCGCAAGCTGGGCGCTGATATCTGCCTTGTCAACGGCGTTTATGACGACGCCTACCAGAGAGCGCTCGATCTGCGGGACGAAAAGGGCTATACCTTCATTCACCCCTTTGACGATGAATCGGTGATTGCCGGTCAGGGTACCATCGGTCTGGAGATCGCCGACCAGCTTCCTGACGCGGACGCGGTGATCGTCCCCATCGGCGGAGGCGGACTCATTTCCGGCGTAGCCTTTGCCATCAAGCAGCTCAATCCCAATATCAAGGTCTACGGCGTGCAGGCAGCCGGCGCTCCCAGTATGTTCAATTCCATCCACGACGGCAAAATCGAGCGGCTGCCCTCGGTTTCCACCATCGCGGACGGCATCGCGGTCAAGGAGCCGGGAACCGTTACCTTTGATACCTGCCAGAAGTATGTTGACGACATCGTGACCGTCACCGACGACGAGATTTCCGCCGCCATTCTTGCCCTTATCGAGAAGCAGAAGATGATCGCCGAGGGCGCGGGCGCCGTTTCGGTTGCCGCGGCGATGTTCAACAAGGTGCCTGTCAAGGGCAAGAAGGTTGTCTGCGTCGTTTCGGGCGGTAACATCGACGTGACCATTCTCTCCCGCGTCATCAAGAGAGGACTTCTCATGTCAGGACGCACCTGCGCGCTGAATCTCGAACTCATCG
>CADCON010000190.1 GCA_902803035.1 uncultured Ruminococcus sp. | reverse complement strand
GGCGCGAAGCGTGTTCTGATTTTGGTCATCTGACGATCTCTCCTGAATAATTAAATTTGCAAGAAAATAAAGAATGCATATTATGTGCAATATATAGTATATTATATAATTTTAACTCTTTGATGTGGCAATGTCAACAGGTTTATGGATTGTAATTCTGACGAAAAAAAAGTATAATCAAAAAAAAATAAGTGCATATTGCAAATCTTGACAAAAATCTCTTGTAATTTATAGCAGTTATGTGGTATTATCTATTTGGCATATTTTATGCAAAGGATGAGGGTAATGGATGAATCCTTGACTTACAGCAAACGTGAATTGAATCAATGGATTGATATATGTACAGGAACCCGCAACGACGACGGAATTCAGGTGACGGACGGAAGCCATGGAGTGATTTATTATGCCGGCGACGGAGAGAATGCCGAAAGGCATGGGGTGTGTATGCCTTCTCCCTGCGCGCTGGGCTGCTCCTTTGACAGGGAGCTTGTCCGCGAGGTGGGCAAGGCCGTGGGAAGCCTTGCGGCGGAGGGCGGATACAATGCCGTGCTTTCTCCTGACGCGGGCGTGGTCCGCAGTCCGCTCTACGGCTCAATGGCGGACTGCTTCGGCGAGGATCCCTATCTGAACGGCTCGCTTGCCGCGGAATGGGTCAACGGCGTTCAGTCGGTGGGCGTCGCTGCTGTGCTGCGTCATTTTGCGGGGGGCAATCAGTCCGTCGGCAAATTCACCTGCGACAGCATGATAGACAGGCGCGCCCTGCACGATATTTATCTGAAGCCGTTTGAAATGGCGGTGAAGCTGTCCGCGCCGCGCGCTGTGAGCTGCGGCATTAATAAAATCAACGGCCTGGAGAGCTGTGAAAATCATGTGCTGCTGACCGATCTGCTCAGGCGAAGCTGGCATTTTGAAGGCGCGGTGCTGACCGATATGCGGATGGCGGACTGCGTTCAGGCGATGTCGGCCGGCGTGGATCTGTCATTGCCGGCGGGCGGCCGCGCGATCAGACGCAGGCTTAAAAAGGCGGTGCGTGAGGAAGAGATTCCGCGGCATTATCCCGCCGCAGCGGCGGAGAGAATCAGGGCTGTCACGCAGTTTATGCCTTCGGACGTGGCCGAGCCGGTCATGGAGGAGGAATGCCGCGCGCTGGCGGTCAGGGCGGCCGAGGCCTCGGCGGTGCTGCTCAAGAATCACCGGAGCGCGCTGCCGCTGCCGCTGGGCGGTTCCATCGCCCTGATCGGCAGACAGGCCAAATATATGCGTGTGCAGCGCAGGGGAATCCGCGCCCTCGACAACGGACAGCCCGTCAATATGCTGAATGTATTTGACGACAACCAGGTGAGATATAAATACTGCGACGGCTACGGACAGAATTCCAGCAACGACAGCGAGCTGCTTTCCGAAGCGGTCAAAAACGCGTCGGAATCGGAATTCGCCGTGGTTTTCGTGGGGTTTGACGACGTCTATGACAATGACTGCGCCGACCGCTTTACCAATCATCTGCCCAAGGCGCAGACCAAGCTGATTAACGCTGTCTCCAAGGTCAATCAGAATACGGTCGTGGTTGTGGGCGGCAGCGCGCTGCCGAAGATGAACTGGATCGGCAGGGTGAAGGCGGTGCTGTATCTTCCTCTGGGCGGGGACGGAGCGGCGGAAGCTCTCTATCATCTGATTTTCGGATTTGCCGACCCCTGCGGAAGGCTGCCGGTCAGCTATTCGCTGAGCGAATCGGATATGCCCTGCGGGGATACCTTCGGAGCGGATTCCCAGATTTCGCAGTACCGGGAAAGCATTTATGTCGGATACAGGTATTACAATAAAGCGGGCATTTTTTCCGCGTTTCCGTTCGGATACGGACTGAGCTACACGGATTTTGAGTATTCGCGTCTTCGGGTCAGAGAGTGCGCCGAGGGCTGGGAAGTCACGGTCGATATCAGGAATACCGGAAACCGCGACGGCTGCGAGGTCGTTCAATTCTATCTGGAGCCGCCGAGAGGAGATAAATTCCGCCCGGTCCGTGAGCTGAAGCAGTTCCGCAAGGTCTTTCTGACAAAGGGCGAGAAGCGGACGGTGTCGGTGCTGATTCCGCACAGCGCGTTTCAGTTCTACAGTACGCAGTTCGGCAGACCGTATCTGACAGGCGGAAGATACCGCATTTCCGCTGCCGCTTCCTCGGCGGATATCAGGGCGGAGGCATGGATCAATGTCAAGGGCGAGCCGGTGATAAAGCACGATGTGCCGCTGTGGTATCTCAGGCCGTCGGGCAGACCCAAGGAAAGCGATTTTCTGGCGATATTCGGAGAAGCGACAACCAAAAAGCAGCTTCCCCCCGACAGGGAATATTCAACCGACAATACGCTGAACCAGCTCAGCAACATCGGCATTTTCAGGGAAGCGGTGAAGCTGATACGGTTCTTTGCCGACAAAATCATCAGAACCGAGAGCCGCAGAGAGCCGGAATACGCTGAAAGAATGGACGTGGTGCTGAATATGCCGGTCAGAAGGCTGAGCGGGCTTTGCCGGGGTTGGTATCCCATGCGGCTTACGCGGCTGATCATTGCCATAGCCAACAGGCAAAGGAGGAAACGCGGATGATGATAACCGATATCCGCCCCGACAGCCGCAGCCGTCTGTTTCTGGGAAAGCTGCGTTCGGCATTCTTCGGCCGCACGCTTGACGTGGTGCTTCACAGCTGTGACGGAGCGTTTCTGGAATATGCCGGAAGATGTGCCGCGTATCTGGAGAATCTGCCGCCCGAACTGCTGTCGCAGCTCAAGCGATGTTCCCTGCGGTACTGCGAGGATATGAGGGACTATTTTGACCCCGGACATCCGGATGTTCCGGAGGGCGTGGGGGAGGAGGACGTCCTTCGTTACGCCCGCGCGAACTGCCTGATCATCGAGCGTCCGAAGGACAGCGGCGTGATTGCGTTCGGCGTGGAATTCAGCTGCGACTGGGAGAAGGAACACGGCATGGAATGGACCGTCAGGGACGGCAGGGCATTGTATGTCGGTGATTTCATGGGGATCAGCCCGTGGTATGCCGACAGCGTTTACGCGACCGAGTGCAGAAGCTATGTCTATGAGGATTTCTCACTGTAATATAAAAGACACAGACCGTGCCGATGAGCCGTGTCTGTGTCTTTTTTTTGCGTGTCGGAATGCCGGAAATGTTTCCGCGTATCAGCCGCGGGACGGAATATAGGGAATAATGGACTGCGCCAGGCTGCTGACCGGCATGGACTGGAGATATACCTTGCCGGGGCCGGTGACGACGGTGTTAAAGAGACCTTCGCCGCCGAAGAGGACATTCTTGACGCCGCTGATGCGCTGAATGGTGATCTGGCAGGTCTCGCTCATTGCCGCAAGGTAGCCTGTATCGACAATCAGCTGCTGGCCGGGCTGCAGCGTGTATTCCACCACGGAACCGTCGATCTCGGCGAATGCCATACCCTGTCCGCTGAGCTTCTGCATGATGAAGCCTTCACCGCCGAAGAAACCGGAGCCGAGTCTTTTCTGGAAGAAGATGGAAAGCTGTACGCCTGCTTCCGCGGCGAGGAAGCCCTTCTTCTGAACGACGATGCTGTTGCCGGGGGTGATCTGGAAGGGAATGATGGAGCCGGGGAAGCTGGAAGCGAAGGCGATGACGCCCTGACCGCCTACGGCAGTGTAGATGTTCTGGAACATGGATTCGCCGCTGAACATTCTGCCAAAGGCTTTGCCGATGCCGCCGTTGGTGCTTGTTTCCATTCTCATGTTGGGGCTCATCCAGCACATGGCACCGCTTTCAGTGATCATGCGTTCGTTTTCCTGCAGCGTACAAGTGACTACTGGCAATGGGGTACCGGAAATCTCATAAGTCATAAATAATACCTCTCCGTCTGTAAAATTTGGATATATTTCTCTTCAGATTATATCCACTGTCATTATACATGAATCAGTCGGAAAAATCAATAGCTTTTTGCAATTATCAACCCTGAAACTCATCATTATTGATATATCCGAGTTCTCTCAGCCGCATGAGCGCGCTTTCACTTCCGTTGTCTGCCGCTATGCGATAGAATTTGTAGGCCATTTGAGGGTTTTTGTCTATGCCAAGTCCGTTTTCGCAGCAGAATCCGATGTTGAATTGCGCCGCGACATTCCCGCCGCGGGCGGCTTTGCTGTACCAGCGCACCGCTTCGATGTAATTGGCGGGAACGCCCTTGCCGCTCATATAGCAGTTGGCCAGCGCGTTCTGGGCTTCGGCGTAATTCTGCTTGGACGCGGCGAGATAAAGCTGAAGGGCGCGTGTGTAGTCCTTCTCCACGCCGGCGCCGGATTCAAAGCACAGCCCGAGATGGTAAATGGCGGCGGCGTTCCCCTTCTCCGAGGCTCTTACAAACCACTTGACGGCTTCGACGGGATCGGGATCAACGCCGATGCCCTTTTTAAGACAGATTCCGTAGTTGGTCTGGGCGTTGGAATGTCCCTGCTCCGCCGCCTGTCGGTAAAGATCGGCGGCTTCATGAAGATTTTTGCCCACTCCGAGTCCGTGCTCGTACATTCTGGCAAGGTTGTATTTGGCGTTTGCGTTGCCGCGTTTGGCGGAAAGCGTGTACCAATGCGCCGCCTTGATGTAATTCTGTTCGACCCGGTCGCCGTTTTCGTAGCTCGCGCCGAGTTTGTATTGGGCGTCCGCGTTGCCTTGTTCGGCTGCCTTGATCAGGATCTGCGTTTTGATGTCAACCGGGGCAGGCTCTTCGGAATGCTTCTCCTGCTTGTGAATGAAATCCTCGTATTCCGCGTATTCGTCATCGCCTACATAGGAATCCGAATGCTCTTCCTGCCTGCCGGGGGGAGTGACGGTTTCGGAAATGATGCTTTCCACGGGAGGTTCCGGCTCTGGTTCGGGCTCGGGTTCCGGTTCGGGTTCGGGTTCCGGTTCCGCGAAGAAGCTCTCGCCGTCCCATTGGCTGTCGCTGTCCATATCACAGAGAACGTTCTGCGAGTAGAATTCATATGAATTAAGTTCCGGTTCCGGCTCCGGTTCAGGAATGGGTTCCGGCTCCGGTTCGGGAATGGGTTCCGGCTCGGGAATGGGCTCCGGCTCCGGTTCAGGAATGGGCTCCGGCTCGGGAATGGGTTCCGGCTCCGGTTCGGGAATGGGTTCCGGCTCCGGTTCGGGAATGGGTTCCGGCTCCGGTTCGGGAATGGGCTCCGGC
>CADCON010000189.1 GCA_902803035.1 uncultured Ruminococcus sp. | reverse complement strand
TCGAGGACAACGTCAGACTGCTGAATTCCATCAATCCCGACCACGTCGTGCTCCGCAACTGCATGATTCCGACGCTTCTCACCATCGTCAGCGAAAACAAATCCTTCGGCGCGGAATACGGAATCTTTGAGATTGCCCGCGTCATTGAAGGCACCCGCGAGGACGGCACCTGCAATGAGCGCAAGAAGCTCGGCATTGTGCTTTACAGCCGCAAATGCGATGAGAAGACGCTCTTCTTCCGCCTGCGCGATATCATTTCGCTCTTTGCCGCCAATCTCAGACACAAGGCCGTGCGCTTTGAGCATACGGACGCGTCCCACAACTGGCAGCATCCGGTCAACACCGCCGAAATTTCCGTGGACGGCGTGACGCTTGGCTTCCTCTCCACGCTTCATCCGCTGACCGCCATGAAGATCGACAAGAAGGCCGAGATTGTCTGCGCTGAAATAGATATGGATAGTTTTGCCGCTATCGAAAAGGATGAACTGAGCTTCAACGAACCCTCCAGATTCCCCGGCATCGATATCGACCTGACCATCCTCCGAAATGCCGACACGACCTACAGCAAGGTGGCGGAAATCATCAGGGACAATGGCGGACAGTATCTCAATGCCGTGAGCGTCACCGATATTTACGACGGTGTGATCAGCAGCATCACCCTTCGTCTTGCCTTCTCCTCGCCGGATAAGACCCTCTCCATGTCCGAGATTCAGGAAGTGGTATTCGGCAATATCGTTCCCGAACTGGAAAAGTCCGGCATTCTGCTGAAGAAGTAATCATTTGCTTATAATTCCCAAAACCTCTGACGCTGTCAATGTCTTCGGCGTCAGAGGTTTATTTCATATGAGTTTGAATCAGATAAATACAACATATAGTGCCATTTCGAAGGTAGAAAACCTGATTTCCGTAATCAGAGATATCCATTATTCCGAAATTGGCTATTTAGCACCAAACAAAAACCTCCGCATCAATCATTCAGCGGAGGTTTTTGTTTTGCTATTTATTTTTGAGGAGGAGAGATATAATCAAATTCATTTGCGGCCGAACGCCATCTCAGTTCACTAACCGGATTTCTGTTCAACTACATTTATATAATATATCATAAATATTATATAATAGTTAATTAATTTTTACAAAATTAATAACAATTAGGTAATCAAAAACCCTCCCGATGAATAACCTTGATCGGGAGGGTTTCTAAAACGATTACGCCTTCATGATTTGCTCAAATGTGTCGCCTGACATCTTCTCATGCTCGATAAGGTATCTCGCAACCTCGTGGAGCTTATCGACGTGCTGCGACAGAATGGCGCCGGCTCTCTTGTAGCTTTCCGCGATAAGCGCACGCACTTCGCCGTCGATTTCCTTGGCGATTTCATTGGAATAGTTGACCGTGTGGCCGAAATCGCGTCCGAGGAAAATCTCCTGGCCGTCCGTGGAGCCGTACTGAATCGGCCCCAGCTTGTCGCTCATGCCGTACTTGGTGACCATCTGCTGCGCGATCTTCGTGGCGCGCTCGATGTCATTGGAGGCTCCGGTGGAAATGTCTTCGAGAATCAGTGCTTCGGAAGCACGGCCGCCGAGAAGGGTGACGATTTCTTCCTTCATCTGCCCTCTGAGCTTATAGGAGCGGTCCTCCTGCGGCAGGCTCATGGTGTAGCCGCCCGCCATGCCTCTGGGAATGATGGAGATTTCATGCACGGGATCCTGCGTGGGGCAGAAGTATGTCACAACAGCGTGACCGGCTTCATGATAGGCCGTCAGACGCTTTTCCTTGTCCGAAATCTTCTTGGATTTCTTCTCCGTGCCGGCAACCACCTTGATGGTCGCTTCTTCGATTTCCTTCATAGTGATCGCCTTGAGATTCCTTCTCGCGGCAAGAAGAGCCGCTTCATTGAGAAGGTTCTCCAGATCCGCTCCCGTGAAGCCGGCGGTCGATTTGGCAATGGTGGAAAGATCAACGTCGGGACCGAGCGGCTTCTTTCTCGCGTGAACCTTGAGAATTTCTTCGCGGCCCTTGATGTCCGGATAACCAACCATGACCTGACGGTCGAATCGTCCGGGACGGGTGAGCGCGGGATCCAGAATGTCGGGGCGGTTGGTCGCGGCGATGATGATCACGCCTTCATTGGCTCCGAAGCCGTCCATTTCAACCAGCATCTGGTTGAGGGTCTGTTCGCGTTCGTCATGTCCGCCGCCGAGACCCGCGCCTCTGTGACGACCGACAGCGTCGATTTCATCAATGAAAATAATGCAGGGCGTATTCTTTTTCGCCTGATCAAAGAGGTCGCGCACACGGGAAGCACCGACACCGACAAACATCTCCACGAAATCCGAACCGGAAATCGAGAAGAACGCCACGCCCGCTTCACCCGCCACGGCACGCGCCAGCAGCGTCTTACCGGTACCGGGAGGGCCGATGAGCAGAACGCCCTTGGGCACGTGCGCTCCCAGATCATCATACTTCTTGGGATTCTTGAGGAAGTCAACGATTTCCTGCAGCTCTTCCTTTTCCTCGTCGGCGCCCGCGACGTCGGCGAAAGTGGTCTTGCGCTTCTCATCGTTGACATTCTTGACCTTGGCCTTGCCGAAGCTCATCTGGCGGCTGCTTTCGCCCATGACGCCGTTGACCCGACGGAACATGAAATAATAGAGCAGCACCAGTCCGCCTATCATGATAATGGTGGGCAGAAGGCTCGCCAGCAGACTGTTGTCCTGCTTCGGCTCGTAATCCTCCGCGATGACTATGCCGTTTTTCTTAAGCTCCTCCATGCCGCGTTTGGAATCGTTGATGAAAAGCTCGATACTGGGAACCTTATATGTGATGGGATCCGGCTGATTGCCCTGTGAATCCTTCTTCAGATTAATGGTCAGCACGCCTGAATTGAGCGAAAGGGTGAAGTCCGAAACATCCGCTGCTTTCCACTCGCTCGGACTCACACTGCTGCTGCCCGGCGTGAAGTATTCGAGTATTTCGGAATACTTGTGTTCATCCGGCTTTTTCTGACCGGAAATGAAATAGAGCGCAGCTATGATCAGAATCGGTATGCCGAGCCAGATTAAATAGCCGCCCATCCTTCTTTTTTTGTTTTCCAAATAAGCCACTCCTAACGATTGATTAAAAGACCCAAATATTATACAGCAAAAATATTACATTTGTGTTAATAAATGGCAGAATTCATGAATTCCTCATAACGCCTATATAAGGAAGGTTGCGGAATTTCTCATCGTAATCCAGTCCATATCCCACAATAAACTCTTTCCCCACCGTTCCGCCGATATAATCGGCATACACATCCGCCTTCCGTCCCGAAGGCTTATCCAGGAGGGTGCAGATTTTCAGGCTCGCGGGATGGCGGCTCTCCAGCAGTTCTTTCAGCTTGTAGAGGGTCAGTCCCGTGTCAATGATATCCTCGACAATGATGACATTGCGGCCCGCGATGTCGCAGCCAAGGTCGTTGATGATGTTGATGACGCCGGTAGACTGTGTGCCGGAATAGCTGGATACCTTCATAAAATCAATTTCGCAGTCGATGATGAGCGCGCGCATCAGGTCTGCCGAGAAAATGACCGCCCCCTTGAGCAGCGCGACCAGGAGCGGCTTGCGTCCCGCGTAATCCTCGTTAATCCGCGCGGCGACCTTCTGTACCATCGCCTTTATGTCGTCCTCTGAATACAAAACTCTGTCGATATACTTCTCCAATTCGTTGGTCATTGAAAAAGCCCTCCCCGATTAATTATGTCCCGCAAATCTGCGTTTATATAAAGCACCCTTTTTGTGGTGCCTGTTACCTTGAATGATTCGGCCGTCCCTATGCCGCCAATCCACGCGATACAGCCGCCCGATTCCAATATCGGAAGAATGCTGCGTACTCCGGGCGGGATTTTCGTTTCGTTAAAAAGCTTCTTTAATGATTTTGAACCATTTCTGCCCGCCTGATGAAAAGAATCGCCTTCTCTGCGGAACCGGAATACCGCATTCATTATTTTATCATAATCCAGACAATTTTTAAAGACATTACGATCATTTTTACAAAGAAGATGATAGTTTTTTTTGTCCATCACCTGACAAATCATTCTCTGCCCGGCAGGCGTGATGATTTCCCCCGGACAAAACGGCGTTTCCCATCCTTCATAGGACAGGCCGGAGGTGGACGCCGGAAGGATTCTTTCAAAAGCAACGGAATGATTTCTCAGCCTGAAGACATTGTTTCCCGGAAGGTTGACGCTCCCTTCTCCCCTGCCGATGCATTCCATCATTGCCGAAATGTGTTTCTGCTCGGGACAGATACGCAGTCTGACCGCGCAGATTCTGACAAGCGCACGGCTGAGAACCGGTTGATCACACTGAAACAGCCCCGCCGGATTTCCCTCTTCGAGATACTGCTTCACCGCCCGCTCCGCTTCCGCGTTCAGATATTCGTCGTCAAGGCGGGCGGATTCCGCAAGCCTGCCGATGGCACTGACAACGGAAGGATTCATCTCACGCATCAACGGAAGTATCCGCAGCCGGATCCTGTTTCGGGCATAATCCGTCGAAAAATTGGTGGAGTCTGTCATATAGGCTATGCCGGCTCTCCGGCAATAGTCCTCGACATCCGCCCGCTCACAGAGAATTAACGGACGGATAATGCTTCCTCTCACCGGGGGGATTCCCTTCAGTCCGCTGACGGAGCAGCCCCTTATCAGGTGAAAGAGAACCGTTTCGGCGGAGTCGGAAAGCGTGTGAGCCGTGGCGATTCTGGCGCCGAGTCTGTCCGCCTCCTTCGAGAGAACGGCATACCGGACTTCCCTTCCGCACTGCTCCAGCCCGATCCCCTTTTCCTTGGCTAAGGCGGGGACATCGCGCCTGTACAGAAGAAAATCCACGCCGAGATTCCGGCAGAATGCCTCCGCAAAAGCCGCGTCCCTTTCCGCTTCCTCTCCCCGGATCAGGTGATTGACATGAACCGCTGCCATTCGCAGCTCCCATTCATCGCGCAGCGCGCACAGGAAATGCAGCAGCGCGCAGGAATCCGCGCCCCCGGACAATCCGACCACCACGCTGCCGCCGGGTGAAATCATTGAATACCGCCGGATGGCGTCCCGGCATTTATCCTCCAGCATAGGTTTCCTCCGCGGCGGTAAATCTGGTGGTCGCGCCTGACCAGTGAAGCGGAATCTCACAGGTGCTGCCGTGGCGGTTCTTGGCTACCATACAGATGGCGCGGGTCTGGTCTATCTCCTCGTCCTTCTTCGCTTCCGACTGCTGGTAATAGCCCTCACGGTAGAGGAACAATATGATGTCCGCGTCCTGCTCAATGGAGCCTGAATCACGCAGGTCGGAAAGCATCGGCTTATGACCCGTGCGGGATTCGGTGGCGCGGTTGAGCTGCGACAGGCAGAGAACCGGCACCATCAGCTCCTTGGCAAGGATTTTCAGACCTCTGGTGATTTCCGAAACCTCCTGCACGCGGTTGGCAATCTTGCCGTTGCCCATGAGCTGAAGGTAGTCGATGACCACCAATCCCACGTCGCCGAGTCTGCGAAGCTTTGCCTTCATTTCAGTGACCGAGATATTTCCCGCTTCGTCGATGAAAATCGGCGAGTCATGAAGCTCTGACGCCGCCTGCGAGAGCCTGACCCATTCATCAGGACTGATGCGCCCGTCGCGCAGCTTGTAGCCCTCTACGCCCGATTCCGTGGATAGCATCCTGAGAGCGAGCTGCTCACGGGTCATTTCCAGCGAGAAAAAGGCAACCTTGCGACGGTGGACAAGAGCGACATTACGGGCAATATTCAGCGCAAAACTGGTTTTGCCCATGCCGGGTCGCGCCGCCAGAAGAATGAGGTCGGATTTGTTCAGTCCCGCAATGGTGTCGTCAAGCGTCCTGATGCCGGTCGGTGTGCCGACAAATTCATCCCGCCGGTCCGAAGTCATCAGCATCAGATGATCGTAGGCGTCGATCAGCACTTCGGAAATGGGCTTCAGCCCCTGACTGCCTCTGGAATTGGCGATTTCATAAATGCGCTGCTCCGACCGGTCGAGCACAATGCGCGGGTCGTTGGTTTCATCCGACGCGTCGACGATGATTTCCTTCGCCGCGAGAATGAGCGCGCGCATTTCGTACTTTTCACGGATGATTTCCGCGTACGCTTCGACATTGGACACCGACGGAACCAGATTAGCCAGCGTGAAGAGATATTGCTTGCCCGTTTCCTCCGTGAAAACGCCTATTCCGACCAGCTCATTGAGAACCGTGATAATATCCACCGGCGACCCGGATCGGAAGAGTCGGTGCATCGCGGAGAATATCTCACGATGGTTTTCGTTGTAAAAGTACTCGGGACGGACGACGTCAAGCACCCTGTTCAGGCACTCGGCATCAAGCAGTACCGCGCCGAGAAGCGATTGCTCGGCTTCATTGCTGGCAGGAAGGACGCTGGTCCTTTCCGTGTCGACGCTGCCGATGTTTTCCACTGTTGTCCGCCACCTTTCCCGTTAATTTCCTGACAGTTTCTCTGTGTAACGCCCATCGGCTTTACACATTCAAAGCGTGTAAAGCTATTATTCTTTCACCACTTCAATGGTCACTTCCGCCACAATTCCGGTGTACAATTTGACCTCGCAGGAGAATGTGCCGAAGGTCTTGATATCAGAGTGAAGCGTGACCTTCTTCTTGTCAAGCTCCAGACCGTACTGCGTTCTGAGGACTTCCACGATTTCCTTTGGGGTGATAGAGCCAAACAGCTTTCCGCTCTGGCCGGCCTTGCCGATGATTTTAATGGTTTTGCCGTGAATCTTTGCCTTCTTCGCCTCCGCTGCCGCCTTTTCCTCGGCAAGGCGGAAGGCGGCGGCGCTTTCGCGGTTGCTCTTTTCGCTCAACGCCTGCGCGCTGGCTTCAACCGCCAGCTTGCGCGGAAAGAGATAATTCCTCGCAAAGCCGTCTGAAACATTCACCAGATCGCCTTTTTTTCCTGTTCCTTTGACATCCTGACTTAATATTACCTTCAATTGAATCATTCCTTTCTATCAGTTGGCGGCGGGCGAAGGCTTCTGAACCTGTTCGGTGCGGAATTCATCTATCGCCGCCTGCAATTGTTCGATCGCGTTGTCAAGCGTGACGTCGGCGAGCTGTGCGGCCGCCATTGTCATATGTCCGCCGCCGCCCAGTTTTTCCATGACGAGCTGGACATTGAATTTGCCGAGCGAGCGAGCGGAGATATTGATCTGATTGCCCATCACGTACAGCACGAATGACGCCGTCACGCCGTTTATGTTCAGCAATTCGTCGGCCGCCTGAGACGCGATAACCCTGATGCCCTCCACCTCTTCCGAAGCGGCGGAAATGGCGCAGTCGCCGTACAGCCTGGCCGATGAAACAAGCTGTGATTTTTCGATGTATGTCTGGAGCGAACCGGAGAAGAACCGTTTGACCTCAATGGTGTCTGCGCCCCTTCGCCTGAGATAGGCGGCGGCTTCAAAGGTTCTCGCGCCGGTTTTCAACACGAAGCTCTTGGTGTCCAGCATGATTCCGGAGAGCAGGGCTTCCGCTTCCGGACGGGCAATGGCCGTTTCATGCATATACGGCGCAAGCTCGGTCACCATTTCGCAGGTTGATGAAGCATAAGGCTCGTGGAAGAAAATCACGGAATTCTGAATTTTCTTGACAGACAGCCTGTGATGATCGATGATGACCACCGTGGAAGCGGCATTATATACCGCCTTGCTCTCAATGACTTCGGGAGAATGCGTATCAACGATAATGAGAAGCGAGTGATCCGTCATGGCATCCAACGCGTCGTCGGGGGTAATGAACCAATTGATCTCCCGCGTTTCCCTGTAGGAATCGATGAGCGGCTGCGCCATTGTGGCGGTTTCATCCACCACAATGCTGACCGTGTGATCTGTATCCTTTTGCAGGGCGTCAATGATCGCCGCCATTCCGATGGCGGATCCGATGGCGTCAAGGTCAGAGAATCTATGCCCCATCACGAAGCACTTGTCGGCTGTATTGATAAGCTCCACCAGCGCCTGAGCGATGACTCTGCTCCGCACCTTGCTCTGCTTCTCTACTGATTTTGACACGCCGCCGAAGAAAGAATATCCGTCCGCGTCCTTGACAGCTACCTGATCGCCGCCGCGTCCGAGCGCCATTTCAAGAGCCTGATTCGCCCAGTATTCGCACTCGCTGAAATTCTCTCCGCCGCGCCCCACGCCGATGGAAAGCGTAACGGGATTGCCGCCTTCGATGATAATCTTACGCGCGTCATTCAGCACTGAAAAGCGCGACTGAATAATCTTTTGCAGATACTGCTCCTCGACCATGATAAAGCTGCGGTCGCGGGCGTTGATTCTGGATATGCAGTTGTAATCCGCCACCCATTTGCTCAGAAGCGCTTCGAGCGCGGAAATGACGCGCACCCGCTCATTCTCCCGCACCTTGAGAAGCTCCTCCTCGTTGTCGAACACAATCAGCATTACCGACGGCCGGCTCGCGCCATACAACGCTTCTGTCCGCTTCAGCTCGGTGATGTCATTGAAATACATCACGAAAAGCGCAGATCCTTCCAGCTCATGCATTCCGATTGAAACCGCATAAACCTTTTTATCCTTCTTTATCTCAAACCGGTTGCCGGCTTGAAGCAATTCCTCGTCAAATCCCTTGAACACGCGCGGTAGATTGACGCCCTGCGCGTCGGCTCCCAGAAGGATGACATCGCGGAAAAGCTCGTTATACCAGACGATTTCGCCTTCACCCGTGACAGTCACAACCGGAAGCGGGATATTGTTGAGCGAATCCCTTTTGGTTGTGTCCAGATAATTGGAAATATGAAGCACATAGCGATACACGCTTTGCCTGATCGCTCCGGAGAACAGCATGGCCAGCCCGAACGCCATCAGACAGATAATGATGGCCAGAATCTTCAGTCCCCAACCGGGCTTCATCAACAAAATCAGCAGCAGCAGCAGGAGCATCAATCCAAACTGGATATAGGAATAGGGCGAAAGCAGCCAGTATTTATCGTTTTTCATTTATCCACCACCCTGGCAGTAATTGACCGCGTCCGGCGTCTGATTGCTCAGACACGGCTCAGTAACAGTCCGGACGCACCTTCATCAGACTTCCATAATGATCGGAAGAATCATGGGGCTTCTCTTGGTGCGCTCATAGATGAATTTGGAAAGATCGTCACGCACCCTGTTCTTGATGACGCTCCATTCGCGTATTCCTTCGTCGAAGCAGTCTTCCAGCGCGTCGGCGGCGAGCCTTCTCGCCTCGTCAAGCAGCGGTTCCGCGTCGCGCACGTAGACAAAGCCCCTGGAGACGATGTC
>CADCON010000188.1 GCA_902803035.1 uncultured Ruminococcus sp. | reverse complement strand
GTCGATGCACCTGTCATAATCCGAAAGGGCTTTTTCATATTCGCCCATGCTGTCATACGTCACAGCGCGGTTCATGCAGGCTCCCGCAAGGTCATTGCGGTCGTCAATTCTGCCATCCGCGAGGTATTGCTCACACAGCGTCACTTGTTCATTTTCGACTGCCAAAGCCGATTGGTAATCGCACATAGTGGAATAGCTGTTTCCAGCGATGTTCATAAATCCGAGCTGACGCCCGAACCAGCCTTTTTCTCCGCAAAAGCGCTGCCATGCTTTCCCCATTTTTGCCCGCCGCATGAGAATATGCGGTTCCATGCTGTTTTCCACACAGTTATCTATGACTAAATACACCCATAAACACAGTCCTTCCCCAATATCCTCCGTCACGTCCGGCAGGTACGCCGCCATGTAGAGCAGTCCGTCCGGCAGGCGGTAATGACCTTCCGCGTCCCGGTACTGCTCCGTGTCGGTGTGAAGAAGCCTGTCGGTGAAAAGCGCCGCCTGCTCCTGCTTCTTCTGCGGGAACATCCCTTCCATGTAGCCCGCGTAGCTTTCGTTGGCAGCGCCGACAAGAGAGCCGCGGGTTTCGGAGCGTTCGGCGGCTTCTCCCTCTTTGCTGCCGGTATGGACGCGCACGGATTTCAGCAGCGCCCCGAAATCCCGGAGGAAGGCGATCTGTTTGAGCGTGACGTGTTCCTCGCCGCAGAGCCACGCGATCTCCTGCGCGGTGAGCGGCTCCTTCGCCGTCACAATGGCGTACAGCATGGTCATGGCTTCATTGAACAGCTTTTCGCCGTAATACTTTCTGATCTCCGCCAGATACCTTTCAAACAGCGGCTTTTTGTCGAGCGGCGGCAGGTCGCTGACGGCGACGCCGGATTCCGCCAGCTTGGCGTACAGCTTCAGGTTGAGGAAGGTGCTGCCACTGAGCGAGATCAGTTGATCCGCTTCCGCGTCCGTAGGCTCTTCGCCCGTGGGAAGGATCACCTTGGTTTGCAGATAGGTTTTCAGCAGGGCGCGGTTCTGCTCGCTGTTTTTATCATCCTCGGCGGCGTTGGCATTCACGGTCATGCGGTGGCTCACCTTGACCGACGCCAGCCGTTCGCGCACATGGCGGGGAAGCGGTTCGTTCTCCGGATTGCGCGAGGTCAGCAGGAGATAGGTGTCTTCCGGCAGTTCCTCCGGGGCAGGAAGATAGTCGAAAAGACCGGCGCATTCCACCGGCAGCTCGTCCAGCCCGTCGATGATCAGCAGCAGCTTCGGCTTGGCAGGATTCCAGAAGGATTGCTCCGCTTTGAAATATGTCAGACATTCCAGCAGATTGGCGCGTTTGTCCGGCGCGTCCGGCTGCAGACGGGGAAATTCCCCCGCCCTTTTCTCGACAAGCCCCCGCGCCAGCGCCTGATGGATCCCTTGGAGATAGTCCCTCTGAATCTGCGAGCCGCCGCAGTAATACGCCGCGACAAACGTATCGCTCAGCTCGGAGATTTTGCCCTCCGCCATGGCGTAGCTCAGCGAGGTCTTGCCCATGCCTCTGTCCATCGTCAACAGGCTGACCGCGCCTTGCGCGTCCTCATGCCATTCGTCGATCCAGTTAATGAGATAGTCAGGGCGGATGAAATTGTCCGCCGCGTTGAGCTGGTTGAGCAATTCCTCCACCTGCTGATGGATAACGCCGCGATCGACAGGCATATCGGCGGATTCCGCCTGCGCGTTGAGAAGATTGCCGTATGTCCTGTTGTACAGCTCCGTCAGGTAGGGCGCGGCAAAGGGTACGCGGCCGCCGCCCCATATGTAATTCAGCCCCAGTGCGTCGCCCCCCGAATGAGCGGCACGGTATTTGTCAAAGAACAGCACCCCGCCCTCCCGCGTATGCACGATGAAAGGAGCGAGGGGAATTTCCCTGTCCTCTGCCAGCAGGACGGGTTGTGCGTCGGGAGAAATATCCGGCGGGTAAACCCTGCCCCGGAGCATTTTTTCCCCAACTCGAATCCGCAATTTCTGGTAGTCTTGGAAAACGGCGTTCAGATAGCGCGAGACCCGCTCCATCATATCCCGGCTGAATTGCCTGTACCCCTCGTTGTCGTCGAAGCCCATCGCGCCGTGACCGAGATAGTCGTTTCTTCCCTTCGCCAGATCGGACAGGGAGGAAGCCTTTTTCAGAATGTGACGCAGCCAGTCGGGCAGCGGGTACTTGTATTCCTGATTGACATTTTT
>CADCON010000187.1 GCA_902803035.1 uncultured Ruminococcus sp. | reverse complement strand
GCTGCTCATGCTCCCGCCCGTTCTGTATGAATGGCTGAGGAAGCATCCCCTTCCCTTCCGGATCGCGGACGCTTCAAAGGGCGACCGCGTGATCTTCCTTCTGTCCTCCGTCCTGCTGACGGTCGTGACGGGAATCTTCATTCCCTCCGCGATCATCAGATCCTCCCCCGCCGAATTCATCAGCGTCACGGATTTCCACACCCCGCTGCGATACGTCCTGCAGTCCTTCCTGCTGGCGGCTGGCACCTTCCTTGTCTGGATGAACGTCTTCTATTATCTCGCGTCCCCGGCGGCCAAAAAGATCGGCAGCACCGCCATGATGATCTGCTCCTTCTCCGCCGTGGTTGATTTTATGTTCTTCGGAAAAGAATACGGCCTGATGTCGCCCATGCTGCAGTACGATGATTTCAAGCAGTTGAAGCCTGCCGACTTTGTCATCAACGCCGTCGTGCTTCTTGCGCTGGGTACGGGGCTATGGCTGCTTCAGAAGAAGCTCCCTGCCGTCACCCGTTCCGTGAGCCTTGCCGCCTGCGCCGCGATCATCATCATGTCAGGCATGAATGTCTTCGGCATTCAGTCGAAATTCAATGAAATCAAACGGAGCGCGGAAGACTTCACGCAGGATCAGGGCGTCCATTTCCAGCTTGACCGCAAGGGAAAGAATGTCGTCGTCATCATGCTCGACCGCGCTATCGGCGACTTCATGCCCTATATTCTGGAGGAAAAGCCGGAGCTTCGGGAACAGTTCGCCGGCTTCACCTGCTACCCCAACAGCATTTCTTACGGAAGCTGCACGATTCTCGGCACTTCCTCCCTCTTCGGCGGCTATGATTACGTCCCCGCCGTTTCCGACGACCGCCCCGTCAGCGTCAAACAGAAGCAGAATGAAGCCCTCCGCGTCATGCCCGATACCTTCGCCGAAAACGGGTATGAGGTCTCGGTTTTTGATCCGCCGCTCGCGGGACTCAGCTACTTCCCCGACCTGACCATCTACAGGGATCACCCCTCCATCAACGCCTTCATTCTCAAGAATCGCCTCGCCGGCACTTACGACACCAAAACAACCAACGAGCTGCTTTACCGCAATTTCTTCGCCTACAGCCTGTTCCGCGGCGCCCCCGTCGCGCTGCATACCACCTTCTACAACAGCGGAAAATACAACCATTCGGAAGGAGTCTCCAGCGTACAGGTCGTCAACGACATCTACAGCGCGTCGGGCGGCTTCGACGGTAGCGACAGGAAATTTACCGGCACCTACGCGGTGCTTAAGAATCTCGCCGGTCTGACCAGCGTCACCGACAGCGGCACCAATTCGTTCGTCATGCTCAACAACGACACCACCCACGACGTCGTCATGCTGCAGGAACCGGATTATGAGCCTGCCAATGCCATCGACAACCGCGCGTTCGAGGAAAATCCCCCCGTGCGTTACGTCGCCGACGGCAGCAGGCTGGTATTCCAGAACCCCGTTCAGCTGATGCATTACCAGTGCAATATGGCGGCTATGCTCAAGCTGGGCAAGTGGTTCGATTACCTCCGCGAAAACGGCGTCTACGACAACACCCGCATCATTATCGCCTCTGATCACGGCAGACCGCTGGATTATCTCGGCAATATGCGCTTTGAAGGCTCCGACGACGACGAGTACCCTGCCAACGACGTCATGTACTACAAGGCTCTCTATCTCGTCAAGGACTTCGGCAGCACGGAGCTGACGGTTGACGACACCTTCATGACCACCGCCGACACGCCGACTCTCGCGTTTTCCGGACTCATCGAAAATCCCGTCAATCCCTTCACCGGCAATCCCATCCATTCGGATTACAAAAACCGTCCCGAACATCTCATCGCAATGTCCCCGCTCTTTTCTCCTGAAGAATACACCGGCAGCGAAAAGCAGTATCTCGACGTCACCTGGATCGGTCTGAAAGGGGATAACACCGCCGATCTCTCCGCATGGCGCATTATTGGCGACAAGCGGAAATGACGCGCCACTGATCACTGAAAGAGGAACCAAACCGTATGTCTTTTTTTTCATCACTTTACCGGCTCATTCTCGGGCCGCTTGAACTGCTCTTTGACGTGGTTTATGCCTTCATGATCCGAATGACCGGCAATCCCGGCGTTTCCATCATCGCGCTCAGCCTTGCCATCAATTTTCTTGTGCTGCCCCTCTATATGCGCGCCGACGCCATGCAGGAGGAGGAAAAGGTCAGAAATGAAAAAATGAAACAATTCGTCGACCACATCAGG
>CADCON010000186.1 GCA_902803035.1 uncultured Ruminococcus sp. | reverse complement strand
GCTGCTCATGCTCCCGCCCGTTCTGTATGAATGGCTGAGGAAGCATCCCCTTCCCTTCCGGATCGCGGACGCTTCAAAGGGCGACCGGGTGATCTTCCTTCTCTCGTCGGCCATTCTCACCGTCGTCATGGGGCTGCTCATTCCGTCGGCGGTCATCAACGCGTCGCCGGAGGAATTCGTCAGCGTCGTGGATTTCCACACCCCGCTGAGATACGTCCTGCAGTCCTTCCTGCTGGCGGCGGGCACCTTCCTTGTCTGGCTGAACGTCTTCTATTATCTCGCGTCGCCGGCGGCCAGAAGAATTTTCAGTCTTGCAACGGCGGTTGCCGCCGGCTCGGCGGTCGTGGATTATATGTTCTTCGGCAGGCATTACGGCAATATGTCGCCCATGCTGCAATACGACGCCTTTGAGCAGAGCGGATGGTGGGAATGCCTGCTGAATCTTGCCGCGCTCGCCGCGCTCGGCGGGCTTGTCGTTTTTCTTGGCAGGAGGAAGAAGCAGGCGGTTCTCAGAGCGGTCTGCGTGGCGGTCTGCGCGGCGTTGACCGGTATGTCGTGCTTCAATATCGTTTCCATTCAGTCGGTGTTCGCCGGAATGAACGCGGCCGACAGCGACGGGATTTCCAAAGGCAATATCGGATTTCCGCTCGATACGGAAGGAAAAAACGTCGTCGTCATCATGCTCGACCGCGGAATCGGCGATTTCTTTCCCTACCTCCTCCATGAAAAACCGGAGCTTCGGGAACAGTTCGCCGGCTTCACCTACTACCCCAACACCATTTCCTACGGGAATACCACGCTGTCCGCCTCGGCGTCGCTTTACGGCGGGTATGATTACCTTCCCTCCGAATGGCACGGCGCCACGATCCTTCAGCGGCAGAATGAAGCCCTGCGGGTCATGCCGGAGCTGTTTGACGGCAACGGCTATGACGTGACGGTGTGCGACCCCAGCCTCGCGGGACTGCGCTGGCAGCCCGACCTCTCCATCTACGCGGAACGTCCGTCCATCCGCACCTTCATCACCAAGGACAGATTCTTGAATCAATACAGTCCGGAAGCCGCTTTTCAGCTTCTTTCCCGCAATTTCTTCGCCTACGGCTTTTTCCGCTCGTCCCCCGTCATTCTCCACGCGACGTTCTACAACAGCGCGCAGTACAACCAGTCTTCAAAGCTCTCCGGCGCGCAGAAGGTCACCGATCTCTACCGGGCAAGCGGCGGCTTCGACGGCACCACTCCCCATTTCACGGGGGCGTATTCCGTGCTGAAGAATCTGCCCGGGATCACCGGCATCCGGTCCGAGGGCAGGGGAACCTTCCTCATGATCAGCAACGACGCCACCCACGACGTCGCTATGCTGCAGGAGCCGGATTATGAGCCTGCCAATGCCATCGACAACCGCGCGTTCGAGGAAAATCCCCCCGTGCGTTACGCCGCCGACGGCAGCCGCATTTCATTTTCCACGCCGCTCCAGATGAAGCATTACCAATGCAATATGGCGGCCATGCTCAGGCTGGGCAAGTGGTTCGGTTACCTCCGCGAAAACGGCGTCTACGACAACACCCGCATCATCATTGTTTCCGACCACGGAAAGGGGCTGGGCGGCCTGACGGGACAACGCTTCGACGACAGCGAGGAATATGCCGTGAGCGGCGCGGGCGATGTGATGTCATTCAAGCCCCTGCTGCTGGTCAAGGACTTCGGCAGCACGGAGCTGACGGTTGACGACACCTTCATGACCAATGCCGACACTCCTTCGCTCGCCTTCGCCGGAATCATTGACCAGCCCGTCAATCCCTTCACCGGCCGCGTTATCAGCCAGGAGGGCAAGAACGTCCCGGAGCATTTCATCGCTCTGCCGGCGGTCTATTCGCCCCGCGATTACACGGGCAGCGAAAAGGCGTTCAGGGACGTGACGTGGGTCGGCTTCAGGGGAACCGACACCGCCGATCTCTCCGCGTGGCGCGTTATTGGCGACAGGCTTCCATGACGGCTTCTCCCCCCCGGAAAACGGAATACACGCAAAAACAGCCGGAGTCATTCGTTGGCTCCGGCTGTTTTTTTTTGCTGCCGGGCATCAGAGCTGCCCCAGCATTTCATTGATTTTGTGAATGTCGGCGAGTCCCGGCGAGAACGCCGTGGCATTACCGCAGGCGGCTCCCAGCTTGAGGGCGAAGGCATAATCCCTCGTGCGCTCGTAGCCGGCAATGAACCCCGCCACCATGGAATCCCCCGCGCCGACGGTATTGACCGCCCTGCCGCTCACCGCGCCGGAGCGGTAGACCCCTCCGTCCCCGGCAAACAGCACCGCGCCTTCGCCGCCCAGCGAAACCAGCACGTTGCGCGCGCCCTTCCTGAGAAGCTCCTTCGCGCAGCGTTCAATGTCCCCGTCGCTCGCGGCGGACCTGCCGAAAAGCTCCGAAAGCTCCTGCCGGTTGGGTTTGATGAGGAAAGGCCGGTACGCCAGACAATGGAGCAGCAGCGGCCCCGAAGCGTCCACCACCACGCGGACGTTCCGCCATTCCACCTGCCGGAGAATCCGCTCGTAGGCGTCGTCCGGCACGGAAGGGGGGACGCTCCCCGCCAGCACCAGCGTGTCGCCCTCCTTCACCGGGGCGAGCTTCGTCAGCAGGGCGGCGAAATCCTCCCCGCTGACGCGCGGCCCCTGCCCGTTGATTTCGCTCTCGCTCTCCGCCCTGATCTTGACGTTGATGCGGGAAACGCCTTCCCTGAGCCGGATGAAGTCCGCCGTAATGCCCGCCCTGCGGACGCCTTCCTCGATGGCCACGCCCACGAATCCCGCCGTGAAGCCGAGCGCGGTGCTGGTCATTCCCAATTGCGCCAGAATGAGCGACACATTGATTCCCTTGCCGCCGACGAAGTATTCCTCCGCGGACGCGCGGTTGGTCATACCGGCGGAAAAGCGGTCGAGCGTCACCACATAGTCCATCGACGGATTGAGGGTCAGTGTATAAATCATATGCTTCTTCTCCTTTTGGAAATTGATGGAAATATCATATTGAAAAGCCGCTGAAGGGGTCGCCTTCCGGAAAATGCTTCTGCTTGTAGTCCGCTATGAACGCCTGAATCTGAACGTCCCCGCTTTGCCGGGAATGGTCGAGCGACATCTCAAAGAGCTTCTGAATATTGCGGGCGTTAACGAGCTTGCCCGATTCAAAGAGCGCTTTGACCGTGGGGTAGTCATTCCTGTCGATGAAATACGCAAAGAACGGCTTCCAGTGCTTCAGGATGAAGACCTCCGCTTCCGGCTGTCCCTCCGTCAGAAAAAACCGGCAGGCAATCTGGTATCTGATCGCGTAGGAGATACGCAGGGAATAATTCCTCGTACGGATCATCCGGGCGATGCTTTCCACGCGGAAATCGCCGGGCAGCGTTCCGGTGAGGTCGAGATCGAATCCCAGCAGCCGGAGATGGCCGAGCTGCCAGCAGTCCTCGAAGCAGCGGTATCCGATCCGCACGAGCGAAGCGGGCAGTTCGACGCGCGCCATATCGGTGCAGCCCTCGAATGCCTTCGGCTCTATCGCGGTCACGCTCTCCGGCACCGTCAAGCTCTCCAGCGAGGTACACCCCCGGAAGGCGCTCTTCCCGATGAAACGGACGCCGTCGGGCAGCGTCACCTGCTTCAGCCCCGCGCAGTTCCTGAAAAGACTCTCCGCCACGTAGGCGACGCCTTTGGGAAGGGTCATTTCCGTCAGCCTGCCGCATTCCCCGAACGCGCACCTGTCGATGACGGCGACGCCTTCGGGAAGGGTCAGCCTTTCCAGCGACCGGCAGAACAGAAAGGCCTTTTCCCCGATGCCCCGCAGACTCTGCGGAAGGCGTATTCCGCGCAGGCTTCGGCAGTAGGCAAACGCCCGCCTGCCGATGACGCTGACGCCCTCCGGCACTTCAAATTCCTCCCTGCCGTCCCTGCCGACGCAGCCCAGCAGAACCGTGCGGCGTTGGTTGTAGACCACGCCGTCCTCCGCCCGCAGGAACGGATTGTCCGGGCTGACGGCGATTTCATCGAGGGTAGGGAACGGCACCCAGCCGGTTTCCCTCACGCCGCTGCCGATCCGGACGCGGCGCAGTCCGGGACACAAATAAACCGCGTCCTCCCCGATTTCCTTCACGCTGTCGGGAATCTCCAACTGAACGAGCGCGCCGCATCCGGCAAACGCGCGGCTCTCTATACTCACGACCGTGTCCGGAATCACCACGCGCGTCAGCCACGGCAATTCGCGGAACGCGCCGCTGCCGATCACCTTCACGCCGTGAGGAATGGCGGCGGTCTTTTCCTTTCCGTTGTACGAAGTCAGAACGCCGTCCTCGATGACGAAGGTGCTCTCCCTCCGCCTGTCCTGCCATGGCGTGAGATAAAACGCCCTGTTGCCGATATGCCTGACGGAATCCGGAATGTCAACCGTCTTCAGGCTCACGCAGCCGCTGAAGGCTTCGTCCCCTATCTCCGTGACGCCGCCGTGAAGCGCGGCCTTCTCCAGGCTTTTGCACCCCTTGAAGACGGCGGCTTCCATGACGGTGACGCCCTTCGGAATACGCGCCTCCCGCAGGCTGCCGCAGAAGGAGAACGCGCCCGGTCCGATTTCCGTCACGCTGTCCGGGAGCGAAATGTCCTCCAGCGCGCAGCAGCAACCGAAGGCGCGGCTTCCGATCTCCCTCACGCTGTCGGGCAGCGTCACGCTGCGAAGGCTTCTGTGCGCGGCAAAGGCGGCGTCCCCGATGCGGGTGATCCCGTCCGGCACAACCGCCTCGGCGCAGTTTCCGGTCATTCTGCGCAGCGTTGTGCCCTCTATCTCAAAATCCGGCATATCGCGCCTCCTTTCTCATGCATTACAGGTGAAGACTCCCCAGCGGGTCGCTGCCGGAGAAATGCTCCGCCTTGTACGCGGCGATGTACGCCTGTATCTGAATGTCGCCGCCCGCCTGCGTGTTTTCGCTCGCCAGATCAAGGTAGGTCTGGATATTGCGGGTGGAGATGAATTTTCCCGACTCAAAGATCGCCTTGACGGTGGCGTACTGATTGTGATGAATGAAAAAACCGAGCAGCTTTGCAAGATGCGCCTTGAGGAATTTCTCCGCTTCCGGCTGCCCCTCACGCATGAATACCTGCGCGATGAACTGATACTTGATTTCCTTCGGCAGTCTGAGGGAATAATCCCGGTCGGCAAGCATTTTCTGAATCAAGCCGAAGCACAGCATGGCAGGAGAAGCGATGGTGAGATCGATGTCGCAGCCGAAAAGCCGGAGCCTTCTGATCTCCCTGCAGCCCGCGAAGGCATTCTCGCCGATGAAATCGACGCTGTCGGGAACGTTCACGCTTTCCAGATGGCTGCACCTATCGAACGCCGAAACGCCGATGCGCTTCAGACTCGCCGGCAGCGTCACCCTTTTCAGCCCCTCGCACGAGAAAAACGTGTAATTCTCCAGCGATTCCACGCCCTCCGGAATGGTCATTTCCGTCAGCCCGTCGCAGCCGGCGAACGCCCTTCCGCCTATCGACCTGACTGTGTCGGGAAGGTTCAGCTCCCGAAGATTGGGATTGTAGGCGAACGCCTCCTCGCCGATTGCCTGAAGGCCCTGAGGAAGCGTGACGGACGTCATGGAGAGAGCCATCATGAAGACCCTGTCGGCGATTTTCCTGACGCCGCGGGGGACGTCGAATGTCGTTCCGGCGTTCCGGCAGAGGAATCCCTCCAGCGTGGCGCGGTCGCGGCTGTAAACCGCGCTGCCGTCGATCAGAAGAAAGGGATTCTCCGGGCTGATGACAAACTCCTGCAGGCGGTAGAACGGAATGCCCGTCCCGTTCCGCAGTTCCTTGCCGACACGGACGCTGACGAGATTCTGGCAGTTTCTGAAGGCTTCCTTTTCAATCACGCTCACGCTGTCGGGAATCTCAATGGCGTCCATTTCCATGCAGCAGAGGAAGGCGTTTTCCCCGATGCTCTCCAGCGTGCCGGGAAGCAGGATGCGCCAGGCATGGCAGCCGTAAAACGCCGCGTGTCCTATCCGCCTGACGCCGTCCGGAACAAGCACCACGGTCTTACCGCAGTTCTCATACCTGACCAGCGTCCCGGCGTCGTCGATGGCAAATTCCTTCTCTTCGCGCGCGGTCAGCGGGGTGCCGGTAAACACCCCCCGGCCGATGCCGTTGAGGGAAGCGGGAAGGACGATTTCCTTCAGAGCCGCGCAGTGCCGGAAGGCATTGCCACTTATCTCCGCGAGCCCTTTGTTCAGTCCGATCCTTTCCAGCCGCTGGCAACAGGCAAAAGCCGACTCTCCGATGAGGCGCAGGGAGCCGGGCATCTCCGCTTCCTTCAGACTCATGCAATAGCCGAACGCATAGTCCCCTATATGCCGCAGCGAATCGGGAAAATTGATTTTTTCAAGCGACGTGCAGTACCAGAACGCGCCGTCCCATATGTATCGCACATTGTCGGGGAGGGTCAGCTCGCGCAGACTGACGCACCCTTTGAATACTTCCTGGTTGATACCCTCCAGACGGGGGGGCAATCCGACACTTTCCAGAGAGGAACACTCCGAAAACGCGCCGTCACCGATAAAGAAAACGCTGTCCGGAACGTTGATTTCCTTCAGACTTTCACACCCGCAGAAGGCCTGTTCTTCTATCATGCCGAGAAAGTCAGACATCCTGACGCTCCGCAGCGACCGGCAGTCCTTGAATGTGCGTTTCCTGATGTAACGGGTTGCTCTGGGAATCACAATTTCCTCCAGCGAGGAACACCCGGCGAAGGCGGATTGACCGATATTTCCCAGCCTGTCGGGAAGGACGACCCTCCGGAGCGAAACACAGTCCATAAACGCGCCGTCGTCAATTTTGCCGACCTGCTTCGGAATCGCTGCCTCCTTCAGCGAGGAACACCCGGCAAAGGCGCATCTGCCGATATAGGACAGGCGCACCGGAAAAACAATCTCCCGCAGCGAAGCGCAGTCCCTGAACGCTTCTTCTTCGATAAACTCCACGTTGTAAATCATATAAACCCGGGTGAGGGTGGTATTGCCGGCAAACGCGTTTTTTCCTATCCTGGTGACCTCACGCGGAATCGTCGCCGTGCCTTTGTATCCGTTGTATTTCGTCAGAACCCCGTTTTCAATGATAAATTCCCTCATTTTGACTCCATTTCCCTTTCGTTTCACACATTTCCGCCGGAAAATCCCCTGAAACCCTCCGGCCTTTTCCATTATAGCACGTCTTCCCCCGACATTCAACCCATCATTCCATTTCGCGTGCTCCATCATAACACTTTTTGTCCATCAGTTTTTCTCCGGTTCTTTCCATTATAGCACGTCTTCCCTTGGTATGCAACAGATATATCGGGCAATTGCCGCTTTTTTTCGCGCGCGCAAAAAGAGCGGGCGGCGCTCCCCGCGCTGTCCGCTCCCCGGAAGGTTTTTCTCCGTATCGAATATTTTTTCTTCGGGCGGACAGGCATTATCCGCCGCGTCTGCCGCCGCGCATTCCGCCGGGGCCGCCGTTCATTCCGCCCTCGCCGTAGAGAAGGGAATCCATTTTCACCACGGTGGAGGACGCGCCGGTCCGGAGGGTGTAAACGCCGCCCTCGCCGACGTCCGGTGTGCTGATCACCACGCAGTCGTACGCCTTCTCCGGCAGGAATGACGCGAGCGTTCCGCCCTTGTCATTCATGAGCCTGATTTCGCTGCCGGCCGGCTGACTGCCCACCTTCACCAGCATGGCGCCCTGCGTGGATCCGCTGCCGAAATTCTGCGCCATGCCGCTCATTCCGGCGGCGATGAAGGTGCCGCCCGTGACGGTCGCCGAACCGTTGTAGTCGAGCGCGGCATTTCCGTTGTCGGCCGCGCCGGAAACATAGACCTCCCCGCCCGACACCTCGACGTCGCCGTTGGAATCAATGCCGTCGCCCAGCGCGTTGACCATGACGCTGCCGCCCGAAATGCTGATGCACACGCCCTCCTGCGCCGCGAACTTATTCTGACCCGGCCTTCCGCTGACGCTGCTCTGGTCGCTGCCGCCGGCGGCATTCATCCCGTCGTCGGAAGCGGTAACCGAAACGAATCCGCCGCTGATATCAATGCTCATGCCCTCCAGCCCTTCATAGCTCCTGGAAACGGTGACCGTGCCGCCGCTGATGGAAAGCGCCGATCCGGCGTGAATGCCGTCGTCGCCGGAGGAAATGCTGACCGTGCCGCCTGTCACGATGACCTGCGCGTCCGAATGGATCGCGTCGTCGGAGGAATCAATGTTGACCGCGCCGCCGTTGATGACCACCGCGCTGTCGGATTTCAGCCCCTTCGCGCTGGAGGAGGCCTCCTTGCCGTTCTTTCCGCCCCACCTTCCCCAGCCGCCTTTTTTGCCGCCGGTGCTGGCATTGGAGCTGCCGCCGCCGGTGACAAGGCTGAAGGTGCCGTTGTCGATCTGGATAACGCCGCTGGCGTCCATGGCGTCCGTGCCGGCGGTCACGGAGAAGCTGCCGTCCGCGATATAGATGAAGCCCTTGCCCTCTTCGTCATTCCCGGTGTGAAGCGCGTCCGTGCCGGAATGAATGTCAAACGAGCCGCCCGCGATACGGATGCTGTCGTTGGCGTCGATCGCCTTCTTCCCGGAGGTAATCGTATAGACGCCGCCGGAAATCACAAGGTCGTCCTTACTGACAATGCCGTGTCCGGAAGCCGCGCTGACGGTCAGGCTTCCCTCTCCGTTGACCGTGAGGTCGTCCTTTGAATAGACCGCCGCGTCAACGCTGCCGTCGGAATCGGTGTCCACGGCACTTGAGAGGAAATTCTCGCTTCCCCGCGCGAGCGTGATGATCACCTTGTCCGCCTTCCTGACGTTGACAGCCGCGCCGGAGGAGCTGCTGACGTTCACATTCCTGAGAATCAGCCGCACCTTGTCGCTTTTGTCCGCGTCCACAATGATCGTGCCGTCCTTCAGCGTGCCGGTGAGAAGATAATCCCCCGCCGCGCTGACAGTGACCGTGCCGCCCGAAGCCTTCGCGCCCTCGCCGCTGACCGAAACCGAATCGCCGCTCAGCGTGATGAGCGTGCATTCCGACTCATCAAAGCCGGATTCGATGTCGCGGCCGCTGAACATCTCCGAGGAATCGATAAGCGCGACCGGCTCGCTCGCCGCGTCCCCGCCTCCTTCGTCCCTGCCGCAGCCCGCGAGGGACGCTAGCAGGAGGGCGGCCAAGGCGACCGCCGTCATTTTTCTGAAAAACATCCTGTTTCCGCTCCTTTCCGATAATCGGCTGTTCCGCAATCCATTATACCCCGCTTTGCCGCGTAAATCAATGAACTGCTTCTGAATTTTTGATCTATAGCTCGTCAGGTCTGCTTTCCTGCCGGTGAAGGCTGATTTCGAGATTCCCGTTGCGGCAGCGGAGATCGTCGATGAACCGCTTCTCGCTGGCGTCGGGCTTCAGCACCACGTCATACGACAGCTTGAAAAGGCTGCCCATGTTGGTGGTCTTGACGTTGACCAGCTTGTGGGATACGGTGTACGAAGCGAAGAGATCGTCGAATGCCGTGCTGTAATCGAGGTCTTCTGGAATGGTGACCGTGAGCTTCTTCTGATGCTCGTCGCTGCCGCCCGAACCGAATCCCGTCAGTCCGAAGAGCAGCATCGCTCCGCACATGACGACCGCGAAGGCCGCCGCGTAGCCGATATAGCCCACGCCGCAGGCAAGACCCACGCCCATGGCGGTGAAGATGGCGGCAATTTCCCTGGCCGTGCCGGGAGCGGAGCGGAAACGGATCAGCCCGAAGGCTCCCGCCACCGCGACCCCTGTGCCGAAATCGCCGTTGACCAGCATGATGACCATCGCCACCGCCGCCGGAATGACGGCCAGCGTCACCAGGAAGCTCTGGGAGCTGCGGCTGCCAAGCCGGTAGACCGCCGCCATTGCCGTTCCGATGACCAATGCCGCGATGATGCAGGCGAAGAAGGTGGACGCGCTGAGCGTCGTTGTCCCTGAAAAAAGGCTGCTGAAAATACTGTCAGTCATGATGCATTCCTCCGTTGTTTTTTCATATCAAGTCAATCATACCGTAAATCAGACCGCCGCGCGTCCGCCTTCTTCCCGTTTAATCGCTTCATAGGCGCGACCGTACTTGGAAAACGAGGTCCTGAAAATGCCGTTTTCCGACAGGACGGAGGTCAGCCACAGCGGCATACCGCCCGATGTCTTGATCTCCATCAGCGAAGCGCCGGGGGGAAGGACCGGTCTTCCATAGACCGGCGACGTCAGCGAAAGGTCGCTGTCCCGCCAGAGAATTCTCTCGTCAAAGGTCACCCGGAAGCTCTCGTCCTCCCGGTCGAAGAACGCTTCCCTGTCGTAGGAAATGAATACCCTCGGCGCAAGCCCCCGGTAAAAGAACCGGAAATAGTCGATTTCGCTGCCGATCTGTCCGTCCAGCCCGCCTGAAAGGCCGCTGCCGAGATAGAAAGCCGCTTCGCGTTCCGGCAGGCTCACGCGGCGTTTGTAGACCACGTCCATGTATTTCTTCTTCAGCTCCACGAAAACCGGATCGCCCGGAGCCGCTGTGCCGTAGCTTCTCACCCGCAGCTTCTCCTTGTAGACCGGCTTCTCGAGGGAATGCCTGATGAGGTAGAAATCCGGGGTGTCGTAATAGATGTTGCAGATGGTGCTGCGTCCGTATTCGTCGGGGCGCATATGCGCGGCCATCGCGTCCATGACCGCGCGCTTCTGCCGTGCGGTGATCAGGTATTTTATCTCATATCTTTCAAATACGCGGTTGTTTCTCATATTGAAGGCTCCTTTCCGCGCTCTTTTGTTTACGTGTTTCATTCTAAACGCCCAAACATAAATAAAGTTTAAATCCCCGGCGTTTTTTATTTTTTTTTCCTACAAAAAAAGCCTCCCTCACGGAGGAAGGTGGCACGTCAGTGCGGGAGGGCGTTTCCCGCGCGGTTTTTCTCCTGATGGAATCACATTCTTCCTGAGGAAGGAATCCGCGCAGCAGACGGTGACGAAGGGCGTCCGCCATGTGATTGGTCGTGGGCGCGTATGCCTCCCCGGCGGATTTTATTACCCGATTGTAACCTTTGTAACAGATTTGTAACGCAAAATGCAATAAAAATGCTGGACATTTATCGACAAGATCGTATATAATTTACAGGGGGTAGTTTGTCAATTGCCCGCTCATACT
>CADCON010000185.1 GCA_902803035.1 uncultured Ruminococcus sp. | reverse complement strand
TTTCAATAAACCACACCTCCAACTGATGGCGGAAGAATTCCGTCATAGCCGTCTGGATGAATTTGTTGGTGATGGATTTTTTGGTCTGGTTTTCGTAGCTGGTCTGGTTGGAGAAGGAGGAAACCACAATGATCAGGCAGTCCTGCACGTCCTGAAATGAGATTTTGCTCTCGCTTTTGGTGTACTTGCCGGTCTGCCGCAGCCGCGCGTCGATCATGGCGACAAACGCGCTCTGCACTGCCTTCATCGGCGCGCCGCCATGCTCCAGCCAGCTCGAATTGTGGTAGTATTCGCAGACGTTCACGCGGTTGGAAAAGGCGACCGCCGCGTTGATTTTGACATTGTAATCCGGCTTGTCGTCGCGGTCGCGTCCTCTTCGCTCACACTGCCAGAACTGCACCTGGGAAATCGCGTCGTCGCCCGCCAGCTCCCGCACATGGTCGGCAATGCCTTCCTTGTAGAAATATTCGAATTTCTCCCCGCTTACCTTGTCGTCCAGAACAAAGAGTACGCCCGCGTTGACGATGGCCTGCCGGCGCATGGTGTCCTGGTAGTATTCGAGGGGGATGTTGATGTCGGTGAACACCTCCAGATCGGGCTTCCATTTGATGCGGGAGCCGGTCTGTCTGCCGCTGTAGGGGGTCTTTTCCAGTCCTCCGATGTTCTCGCCGTGTTCAAAATGCAGCTTGAAGCAGGTGCCGTCGCGGTGAATCTCCGCGTCCATGTATTCCGAAGCGTACTGCGTGGCGCAGAGTCCCAGACCATTCAGACCGAGGGAATACTCGTAGATTTCGCCGCCGTCATTGTTGTACTTGCCGCCGGCGTACATCTCGCAGAACACCAGCTCCCAGTTGTAGCGCTGCTCCTTGCTGTTGAAGTCCACGGGAATGCCGCGTCCGAAGTCCTCCACCTGCACCGAACCGTCGGCGAAGCGGGTGACGATGATCTTGGTGCCGTAGCCCTCGCGCGCTTCGTCGATGGAGTTGGACATGATCTCAAAGACCGAATGACAGCAGCCTTCGATGCCGTCCGAGCCGAAGATGACCGCCGGACGCTTGCGAACGCGGTCCGCGCCTTTCAGGGCGACGATATTGTCGTTGCCGTATTGTTTTCTTTCGGTAGTTTTGTTATTGGAAGCCATAAATCTTTCTCCGTATGATGATTGTAATCACATAATAAAAAGGATAATTGCCTGCAAAATTTTATTTTACGCAATTTTTCAGATATTGTCAAGGCGGCATTCTCAATAAATTGAAAATTTTTCAATCGCGCCTTTTCAATTAGCGAAGAAAAGCTGCCGATGCGGATAATCCCCGCTCCGGAATGACGCCATGGAGAATGAATTCTCACTGTCATTAGTTTTTCCGCTGACCGGCCATTCTTTTTCTGCGACTGGCGTACCAAGCCATCTGCCCGCCACGCATCACTCCGGCTCGTGAAAACAGCAGGATATTGTCGCAAATGCACAATTAATGATGTTCATACCCCTTTAATATTTGAATAAAATAGAGAAAAATATTAAACATCTTGTAAATTGAATTAATGTGTGATATTATAATATACAAGATTATGGTAGAAAGGATAAAAGAGTGGGGCGACCCACTCTTTTGTTTGTATATCAGGAGGTGTTTGTATTTGGCAGGAAAAAAGCACGGCGGCAATACGGTTGCGGTTGTTACGTCGATTGTCAAACCAATAGCCGAAAACCTGGGTCTGATTATTTGGGACGTGAGGTTTGTCAAGGAAGGTGCTTCATGGTATCTGCGCATATTCATTGACAAGCCCGGAGGAGTGACGCTTGATGATTGCGAAGCAATGAGCCGCGCTATCAGCGATCCTCTCGATGAAGCCGATCCCATTAGTCAGGCCTATTTTCTTGAAGTATCCTCTCCCGGTATTGAGCGTGAATTGACCCGCCCGGAGCATTTTGAAGCCATGAAGGGCAGAGATGTTTCCGTTATTCTCTTCCGGCCGACGGAAGACGGACAGAAGGAAATTATCGCAAGACTTGAAGGGCTTGACGGAGACCGCATCCTTCTGTCTGATCTGGACGGCGTGAATTTTGAAATAAGCAGAAAAGACGCCGTGTCGGTCAGGCTTTATGACAGCGAGGATTACAGCGATCCGGATTATGATGATGCTGACGATGAATAAAATACGGGAGGTTTTTATCAATGCGTAAAAACAAGTCAAAACAGGAAGAAGAAAGCATTTTTGACGCGCTTGATCTTTTGGAAAAAGAAATGAATATTCCGAAGGATTACATGATTGAAAAAATCAGCAATGCCATAAGGATTGCCCTGAGAAAGAGCAACAACGGCAACGACAACATACAAATCCGCATCGACCCGGAAAAACGCGTGTTTTCTGTTTTCATCAGCAAGACCGTGGTGGAAGATGTGGTTGACAGCGGACGCGAGGTGCTTCTGGAGGTTGCTCTGAAATCGGATCCTCTGGCGGAAATCGGTTCCGTTGTCGCGCTGAAGCAGGATCCGAAGCAATTCGGCAGAATCGCGGCTCAGACCGCCAAGCATATTATACATCAGGGAATACGTGCCATGGAGAAGGGGCAGGCGGCCGAGGAAATCCAGAGCCGTCATCAGGAAGTGGTTACCGCCATTGTGGACCGCGTGATTCCCGACACCGGCGACGTGATTGTCCGGATCGGCGAGCACACGCAGGTGCTTTCCAAAAATGAACAGGTCGGCAACGAACATTTTGAAGCCGGCGCGCCTATCAAGGTTTACGTCGCGGATATCAGAACAGGCGACAGAGAGCCGCGCACCACTATTTCCAGAACGCATCCCGGCATGG
>CADCON010000184.1 GCA_902803035.1 uncultured Ruminococcus sp. | reverse complement strand
TTTCGATGTTTTCCTCGATGGGATAGTGGGAGCCGTCGAACATGATGGACGAGAAGCCCGCCTTGATGCAGGCCTTTGCGCCCTCGAAGGAACCGTGGTCAAGATGCAGCGCAACCGGAACGGTGATGCCAAGCTCCTCGATCATGCCCTTGACCATGCCAACGACGGTCTTGTAGCCGCACATATACTTGCCCGCGCCCTCGGAAACACCGAGAATAACAGGAGCCTTCAGCTCTTCGGCGGTGAGAAGTATGGACTTGGTCCACTCGAGATTGTTGATGTTGAACTGACCGACGGCATACTTGCCCTCCATGGCTTTGATAAGCATGTCCTTTGCGTTTACCAGAGGCATATAAGTCACTCTCCAAATAAATAAATTTTTGCTCTGCGGACGTGGTCTGCCGACCGGTCGCCCGAGTACGCTTTCATTATACTACATCATTCATGTAATTTCAAACCTTTTTGTCAATTATTTACTACGTTTACATTTTGTTTATATTTATATGACGAATTAATTAACATATCGTTTGCAATATCTTCCCAAACGGCGTTTATAATTACGTTATCAACCGTTTTCGGAGGGGGTTTTGCCTGTGGATGACAAGACAAAGGTATATTTCAGATACGGGATACTGTTTGTTTTCATTTCCATCACCATGTTCTCCGCGCTCAACAATTTTGACAGGGTGCTGGAATACGCGGGACAGTTGGTGCATATGTCGATGCCCGTCCTTCTCGGAGGGCTTTTCGCTCTGGTGCTCAACGCTCCGATGAGGGGATTCAGGCGTCTTCTCGGCTTTCTTGACGCATGGTTCAGCCGCAAAACCGGCAAACGCATTCCTTCCTCCGCACTGGACACGGCAAGCCTTGTGATAACGCTGATCTGCACCTTCCTGATTATTTATCATGTGTTCGACGTCGTTGTGCCGCGGGTTGTCAATTCCGTTTCCGGCATTGACGAAACCTTCCTGGATTATTACCCCAAGCTGCTCGCCCGTCTGAAGAACTGGGGCGTCGACACCGCCAGGATCGAGCAGCTTTACAACAAATTGAATGTCACCACGCTTGTCAACCAGATGTCGGACAATATGTCGACTGTCGTTGACACTGCCTTCAGCGCGGCGTCCTCCGTCCTGAGCGCGGCATTGAACGTCTTCACCGGTCTGATCATCGCCATCTACATTCTCGCGGGCAAAAAACGCCTGAAATGCCAGTGCCGGAAGCTTACCTACGCGTATCTGAGCGAAAAGAAGGCGGATAAGCTCTGCGAGATCGCGCGGCTCTGCTCGGACACGTTCTTCCATTTCATCTCAGGGCAATGCCTTGACGCGTTCATGCTCGGAATGATGTTCTTCTTCGTCATGAGCATATTCGATATGCCCTACACATCGGTTATCAGTATGTTCATCGGCTTCATGGCGCTGATCCCCTACATCGGCCCGCTGATCGGAATGCTGGCGGGATTGGTGCTGATCGTGATGGTCAGACCCATGAAGGCGCTGGGATTCCTGGTCATTTTCATTGTGCTCCAGCAGATCGACCGGCACCTGATCTATCCCAAGATCGTGGGCAATTCCATGGGGCTGCCCGCTATATGGACGCTTCTCGCGGCTCTTATGGGCAACGCCCTTCTGGGGCTGCCGGGAATTCTGATCTTCATTCCGCTCACGTCGGTCCTGTACACCCTCCTGCGCGAGAATGTGTCACTACGGCTGAAAAACCGTGAGAATCCGACGGAATAGCTGAATCAGAAGACGGACGGCCGCATCCGGCTGCCCGTCTTTTTGGCTTTCGGGGCGGCAGAGGAGCCGTGCAAAAATATTATTGACAACCAAATTCCCGCATGGTATAATTTATCTGACAATAAAAGCCAGAATATGTGCGTTTCGCTGCGTTTTCCCTCCGGATAATGCTGCCGCGAGGTGCTATTCCCGCTTTCATTGAATATCATCAAAGGGGATAATCATTATGAAAAACTGTCAGAAATGCGGCGCGGAGCTGCCTGAAGGAGCATTTTTCTGCAGTGAGTGCGGCTCTCTCCAGAACGGGGACACTACCCCCGCACAGCCGGAACAGACCGAACAGCCCGTGGCACAGCAGCCGGAACAGGCCGAGCAGCCCTATCAGCAGCAGCCCTACCAGCAGCAGCCTTATCAGCAGCAGCCTTATCAGCAGCAGCCTTATCAGCAGCAGCCCTATCAGCAGCAGCCTTATCAGCAGCAGCCCTATCAGCAGCAGCCCTATCAGCAGCAGCCCTATCAGCAGCAGCCTTACCAGCAGCAGCCTTATCAGCAGCAGCCCTACCAGCAGCAGCCCTACCAGCAGCAGCCTTATCAGCAGCGGCCTTATCAGCAGCAACCCTACCAGCAGCGGCCCATGGGCAATCAGAACGCAAAAAACAAGGCGATCATTGCCCTTTGTCTGGGTATCGGAGGACTTTTTATCAGCTTTTTCTCCGGCTCTTCATGGGGAATAACGGGATTCCTGGGCCTCGGGCTTTCCATCACGGGTATCATTTTCGGCGTCAAGGCGAGAAATGAGCTTCCTGTCGGCTCGTCTGACAGAACGCTGGCTACGGCGGGAATGGTTTGTGCCATCATCGGCACGGTATTCAGCGCGTTGTTCACTCTCTGCTCGTTATGCGCTCTCTGCAGTTTCGGCTGCATGGCCTGCGCGGGAGAAACCGCTTCCGGTTATGATCTGGGAAATCTTGAGGATTTAGGGGATCTGGCTGACTATCTGACGATTATTTTCAGATAAACGCATCATGTAATATTTGTCGCGCTAAAGCAACGGCAATGCTGTTTATGGCGGAATTGACCCGGCTCTCAGCGCGGCATTTTGTTAAAGGAGAGAATATCGTATGAGAATATGCAATAATTGCGGCGTCATGTCACCGGAAGACGCCACGGTCTGCCCGTCCTGCGGGTTGCCCTTCGCGGAAAGCAAGGCGTCACATCAGCCGTCTTCTGAACAGACCGACCAGCAGCAGCCTTCACAGGAGCATACCGACCAGCAGCCAGCTTTTCAGCCGCAGCCACAGCCTGTCAATATTCAAAACACGCCCGGTTCCAACACGAATGCGATCATCTCTCTGGTCTGCGGCATCGCGGGCATTGTCTTTGTTCTCATCGCTCCGTTCGTGGCCAACTTTCCCGCGCTGATAGGCTTCATTGTCAGCATTATTGCCATTGTGTTCGGCATCAAGGCGAGGAATGAGCTGCCGCCGGGGCAACAGGGCAGGGGCATGGCGACAGCCGGTCTGGTCTGCGGCATCATCGGTGTCGTTATGGGGGCGATCGCCGTTGTCTGCTCCATCTGCGTCTGCACCGCCTGCGTAGCCTGCGGTGCGCTTGGAGCAGCCAGTTCCGACGCGGCCGAGTTGTCCGAATATTCACGGTACCTTGATGATTTCGTGGATTATTTTACCATTCTCTTCAGATAAATCATCTGGACATACGGAGGAACAGTCAATGAAGAAATGCAACAACTGCGGCGCGCAAATGCAGGACAACGCGGCCGAATGCACCAAATGCGGCGCGCCGTTCGCTTTAAACAGGTCATCCCGCAGAAGCAACGTCGAAAATCCCGAAACACGTCTGGTTGAGCAGAGACAGCCCGAAACAACCACCACGGTCGTCTATCAGCCAATCTACATTCAGACGGAACCTCAGGCGGCTCCCGATGGAAAAAGCAAAGCCGTCATTTCGCTGGTGCTCGGATTATTCGGTCTGGTCATCAGCATTATCGGCATACCTTATTCCTATGGGATTTTGTCGGTGCTCGCGCTGATTCCCTGCCTTCTCGGCATCGTTTTTGCCATCAGAGCCAGAAACCGTATTCCCGTCGGCGTTTCCGGCAGGTCGATTGCCGCCGCCGGGCTCGCAACTTCCGTCATCGGCACGATTGTCAGCGGCCTGATCACGCTCGGTTACGCCTGCTTCTTCTACGGATTGTGGGCTATATGCTCCGCCACGCCGGCAGAACACGTTGATTATTTCGCCGTTCTTCTTCCGTTCATTCACTGAAAAAACATCCGCTGTAAATCGGCTTCATTTACAGCGGATGCTCTTTATTATCTGCCCCTTATAAAGGAGGAATCCTTCTTTGCTTCCTTATATTCCATTCTTCGGCAAACCCATTTCATCCTATATGCTGATGGCGTGTCTGGGATTCTTTGCGGTCTGGCTGGTTTCAAAGCTCGCCACAAGGCATGACGCGCGCGTCAATCAGACGCAGATTCCGCACATCGCCCTTGCCGCAATGGGTGGTCTGTTGGTCGGCGCCCACCTGCTTTACGGCATCGTGAACGCCCGGATTCTCATCAACGCGGCAAACGATCATTTTTCACGTGTGCATTCCTTCAACGGGTTTCTGATGCTTCTGGGACTGACTTTCGGCGGAATGGTCTTTTACGGAGGGCTGTTCGGCGCCTTGATCGGCGCGGCATGGTACATCAGAGCGATGAAAATGCCCTTTCACCCCTATATGGACATTATGGCGTTCTGCATTCCGCTTTTCCACGGATTCGCCAGAATCGGCTGCTTTCTGGGCGGCTGCTGCTACGGCGTGGAATCCCGGTACGGCTTTATCTTTGACAGCTCGCCCGACATAACGGCCAACGGGGTCAGACGCTTTCCTGTGCAGCTGTTGGAAGCGGGGCTGGAATTCCTCCTCTTCGCTCTTCTGCTGCTTCTCTTCAGGAAGAAAAAATGCGGCGGCCGTCTGATGGCTGTCTATCTGGTGTGCTACGCCGTGATACGCTTCTTCGATGAATTCCTCCGCGGCGACAGCGCGAGGGGATTTGTGGGGCCGCTCTCGACTTCGCAATTCATCAGCCTTCTGATTCTGGCGGCAGTCCCCGTCCTTCTCCTGCTCCGGCGGCACAAAGCCGGAAAATCGGAGAAGAACACGGCCGTCACCGGGGAATGAGCAGAGAACTTCTCAGATGTATCCCCCATAATCGGCGGCAGTGATGGCATTCTTGAACCAGCGCATTTTATCCACGGCAAACTGCTCTTTTTCTTCCGCCACGAACCAGTGCCCCTCAATGTCGATCAGATCAAACCGCGGCTGAAGCGTCAATTCATTCTCACGGAGAAACAACAGCGCGGTTTTGAAGAGCTTCTGCTTCTTGCGGAAATTGACAGCGCGATAGCCGCTGCCGCGTGACACGCCTGTGCGGGTCTTGACCTCGACGAAAACGACATACCGGTCATCTCTGACAATCAGATCAATTTCGCCGTAGGGCGTCTGATAATTTCTCGCCACCAGTTCAAAACCGTTTTTCAGAAGCATTTCCAACGCGGCGTCCTCGCCCGCCCTGCCTGTCGGCCCAAGATTCACGGTATCCACCTCCTGTTCTGTGAAACGCCGGACATACCGTATCCTTACCATCACAATAACCCGCGGTTGAATCGACAAATGATCCGGCTGCGGGTTATTTCGTTCTGTCCATTTGAACACAGAAAAATCATTGCTGACGGAACGCGGTCAGACAATCAGCTTCTGTGCCACTTCACGCCCTGCGGGGTATCCTCAAGAATGATGCCCTGCGCCTTCAGCTCGTCGCGGATGCGGTCGGCTTCCGCGAATTTCTTCGCCTTGCGGGCTGCCTGACGCTTCTCGATCAGCGCTTCGATGTCGCTGTCAAGGTCGCCGGAGGTGCGGTTGTAGAGAAGGCCGAGAACGCCGGTCAGCTCATTGTAGAGGTCAAGGGCGAACTGCGCCAGCTCCTTGGAATGGGTGGACGACGCGCCGAGATGCGTGTTGATGTCGCGCGCGAGGTCGAAAATGGCTGAAACCGCGCCGGCGGTGTTGAAGTCCTCTTCCATGGAATCGATGAAATGCTGCCTGTGCGAAAGAAGCTGCTCCTTCAGCTCATTCTCGCCCTCCTGCCATCCCGCGGGGGCTTTGGAAAGATAGAATTCCAGATTTTCAAGGGCGGTGTAAAGCCGCGCAAGAGCGGAGCGGTTCTGCTCGATGATATCGACGGAGTAATTGATGGGGCTTCTGTACTGGCTGGAGAGCATGAAAAGACGGATCGGCTCATAGCCGAATTTTTCGCCCACGTCGCGCACGGTGAAGAAATTGCCCAGTGACTTGCTCATCTTCTGGTTATCGACATTGATGAAGCCGTTGTGCATCCAATAAAGCGCGAAGGGCTTGCCGGTGCAGCATTCCGACTGGGCGATCTCGTTCTCGTGGTGCGGGAAAATCAGATCCTGTCCGCCGCAGTGCAGGTCGATGGTGTCGCCGAGAAGGGCGATATTCATGGCGGAGCATTCGATGTGCCAGCCGGGGCGTCCCTTGCCCCACGGCGAATCCCAATAGGGTTCGCCCTCCTTGGCGGCCTTCCAGAGAGCGAAATCCGCGCGGTCGCGCTTGACCTCGCCCGCGTCCACACGCTCGCTCGCTCCCGCCACGAGATCCTCCAGCGGCAGATGGGACAGCTTGCCGTATTCCGGGAAGGTGCGTGTGCTGAAATACACGTCCCCCTGCGCCTCGTAAGCGTGTCCCTTCTCGATGAGAGTGGAGATGATCTCAATGATCTTGCCGATGTTCTCGGTCGCCTTGGGGTGAATGTCGGCGGGCTTTACACCGAGAGCCTTGACGTCCTTCCAGTATTCCGCTATGTAGCGTTCGGAGATGACCTTGTAATCCACGCCCTCGGCCTTGGCCTTATTGATGATCTTGTCGTCCACATCGGTAAAATTCTGCACGAACGTGACCTTCATTCCGCGCCATTCAAAGTAGCGGCGGAGGGTGTCAAAGGTGATGATGGGACGCGCGTTGCCGATGTGAATGAGATTGTAGACCGTGGGTCCGCAGGCATACATTTTGACCTCGCCTGCCACCTGCGGGACGAATTCTTCCATTTTGCGTGTCAGCGTATTGAATATTCTCATATTTCTTCCTCCTGTCGGCATTCCTGCCGTTATCCGTTTTTCATGATTGACCCGACGCCGGCATCATATGCCTCCGCCGTCGGTGTTTTCAATGCCGCCCATGTCCAGCTTCTTCTGAAGGCGGTCAATTTCGCATTGCAGGCGGCAGAGATCCTGCGCCACGGGGTCGGTGTAGTGAATCTGGTCGAGATCGCCGGCGGGAATCTTTCCGGCGACACGCACCACCCTGGCGGGCACACCCACAGCGGTGGCGTCGGCGGGAACTTCGCTCAGCACCACGGCTCCCGCGGCAATGCGGGCATTGTCGCCCACGGTGAAGGGG
>CADCON010000183.1 GCA_902803035.1 uncultured Ruminococcus sp. | reverse complement strand
TGGAAATGTCCGAAACCGGCGTGTCGTCCTCAAAAACATAGAAGGACGCGCCTGCAATGTCGTAATCCAGCCCGCGCTTCTCCATCTCCTGATAGAAGAAAAGCTCCGCGCTGCCCCATTCGTTCTCATAAGTCCAGCGGTAAAGCCCGTTGGCGGTGTGAAGGATGATCCGGCAGTCCGGAAAAACCTCCCGCGCCGCCCTGCCGCCCTGTGCGAGAAGTGCTGCCAGCCTGTCAAAGGACCCATCCCGCTCATTCCAGTCGATCTGACCGTGGGGAAAAAGGAATCCGTTGTTGATCTCGTTGCCGATCTGGAGGTAATCCACCGAAAGCCCCTTTTCCCTGACGGCAAGCAGCACCTCGCGGGTGTATTGGTAGACGGCGGTCTTCACCTCGTCATACGAATAATCCTTCCACGCCCACGGAATGGTCTGGCTGCCGGGATCCGCCCATGTGTCGGAATAGTGCAGGTCGAGAATTACCCGCAGTCCGTATCGCTTCGCCTCTCCGATCATGCCGAGAACGCGCCCGACGTCCAGCCGTCCGCAGGGCGTGCCGGCGGGAGAAGCGTAATCGTGGAAAAGGCGGATTCTCACGGCATTTACGCCCGAATCGGCGAGAATCCTGCAAAGCGGCTGCTCCTCGCCGTCCGCGCTGCGATAGCGCGCGCCCGATTCCGCAATGGCGGACGAAAGCGAAATGTCCACGCCGCGGATGAAGGAATCCTCCCGTCCGGCGAGCGCGGGAATTTTTCTGACGGAAAACGAACCGGCGGAATAGCTTTTGTCGTATTTCTGATAGAGTTCCTCTTTGTCGCCGGCTTCCCCGGCGGATGCCCCACCGGAAGCAATTCCGTCATTCCCCTTCGCGCAGGCGGAGAGGAGAAGCAGCAGGGCGAGTATCCAAGCGATTATGCGCGGTTTCGCGGGTTTTATGATTCATTCCTCCCGAAAGATTGCATGGCTCATCTGGCTTGCAGCATGGGCTTCAGGTACTGCCCCGTGTAGGAAGCAGGGCATTCCGCAACCTGCTCCGGGGTGCCGCAGGCGATGACGGTGCCGCCGCGGCTGCCGCCCTCCGGTCCGAGATCGATGATGTAGTCGGCGGTCTTGATGATGTCGAGGTTGTGTTCGATGACCAGCACCGTATTGCCGCCCTCGACCAGCGTTTGCAGCACCTCGATGAGCCGGTGGACGTCCGCTGTGTGAAGTCCTGTGGTCGGCTCGTCCAGCACGAAAATCGTCCTGCCGGTCGCCCGCTTGGAAAGCTCGGTCGCCAGCTTGACGCGCTGCGCTTCGCCGCCCGAAAGGGTGGTCGCCGGCTGCCCGATCCTGATATATCCCAGCCCCACGTCGTACAGCGTTTTCAGCTTGCGGGCGATTTTGGGGTGATTCTCAAAGAAGGACACGCCGTCCTCCACCGTCATATCCAGCACGTCGGCAATGCTCTTGCCCTTGTATTTCACCTCCAGCGTTTCGCGGTTGTAGCGTTTGCCCTTGCAGACCTCGCAGGGGACGTACACGTCGGGCAGGAAGTGCATTTCAATCTGGATGATGCCGTCGCCCTCGCAGGCTTCGCACCGTCCGCCCTTCTTGTTGAAGGAGAAGCGTCCGGCGTCGAAGCCGCGGATCCTGGATTCCTGCAGATTGGCAAAGAGGTCGCGGATGTCGGTGAAGACGCCGGTGTAGGTGGCGGGATTGGAGCGCGGCGTCCTGCCGATGGGCGACTGGCTGATTTCCACGATCTTGTCGAGAAATTCCATGCCCTCGATGGCGTCGTGCTTCCCCCAGACGGTTTTCGCGCGGTTCAGCTCGCAGACAAGCCGCTTGTAGATGATTTCGTTGACCAGCGAGCTTTTGCCGGAGCCGGACACGCCGGTGACACAGGTGAAGGTGCCGAGGGGAATGGATACGTCGATGTGCCGCAGGTTATTTTCGGCGGCTCCCCGCACGGTCAGCCATCTGCCGCTGCCGGGTCGCCTTTTCTCCGGCACGGGAATCCTTCTCGCCCCGCTGAGATACTGTCCGGTGACGGACGCTTCGCATTTCATCAGCCCCTCCACATCGCCGGCATACACCACCTGTCCGCCGTGAACGCCCGCGCCGGGGCCGATGTCCACCACGTAATCGGCGGCGCGGATGGTGTCCTCGTCATGCTCCACGACAATCAGCGTATTGCCGAGGTCGCGCAGCCGCTGCAGCGTGGCGAGCAGCTTGTCATTGTCGCGCTGATGAAGGCCGATGCTCGGTTCGTCGAGGATATACAGCACGCCGGTGAGGAAGGAGCCGATCTGCGTGGCAAGGCGGATGCGCTGGCTCTCGCCGCCCGACAGCGTTCCCGATGAGCGGGAAAGCGTGAGGTATTCCAGACCGACATTATGCAGGAAGCCCAGACGCAGCCGCACTTCTTTGAGAATGCGGTCGGCGATGAAATGCTCATGCTCGGTCAGTTCGAGCCTGTCAAGGAATTCGAGGGCTTCGGTGACCGACAGCCGGCAGAACTCGGCGATATTCAGCCCGCCGACCGTGACCGAGAGAATTTCCGGCTTCAGGCGGTCGCCGTGGCAGAAATCACAGGGGACTTCGGTCATGAGCGGCTC
>CADCON010000182.1 GCA_902803035.1 uncultured Ruminococcus sp. | reverse complement strand
TGCGCGAGCGTTTCCGCCTTATTCATTTTGTTCAACCGCATCACCGCCTTTTGTCTTCATCATTCTACCACAGACAGCGCGGAGAATCAACCATAATCATGAGCGTCGGCAAAGAAAAAAATATTCTTTTTTTCCGCCCAACCTCTTGCCCTTCTCCCGCGTATATGTTAATGTAAGGATCATCAGAAAGGAGTGAATCGGAATGCCCGACACGCTGGAGCAGAAAATCGCCCGTTACGGACCGCGGCTCTACGGGCTGTGCGTCAGGCTGTGCGGCAGCCGATATCACGCGGACGATCTCTATCAGGAAACGTGGCTCCGCGTCTGCGGCAGCATCGACCGGTACGACCCCTCGATGTCCTTTGAGCCGTGGCTGACCGCCATCTGCGTCAACTGTTACCGCGACAGTCTGCGGCGCCGCCGATGGGAACGCTTCATAGCCGCCTTTGACGATGATGACTCCCGGGACAGCGCGATTCATTCTGTCGCCGCCGATGATCATTCGCAGGAGAACGCCGAGCTTTGGGAAGCGGTGCGCCGGCTTCCCGAAAAATACCGCACGGCCATCATTCTGCATTATTTCAGGGGATACGACGTCAAAGAGCTGTCCGGTATCCTGAAAATCCCCGCCGGAACGGTCAAATACCGGCTTCACCGGGCAAGAGAACTGCTGAAAGGAGAGCTTTCCGATGAATGACACCAACAGGATTTCCGATGAAGCATTGGAAGAAAGGCTTTTGTCGCTTGCGGAAAAAGAAGAGGAAACCGCCTCCCAGCGTCCGCCCGTCATCAATACCTTCCTGCTCCGGATGGAAGCGGAGCGGCGCAGGAGCAGGCGGCAGGCACAGATCATGACGATAGCCGTGTGGTTCTCGGTGACAGCCACCCTTGCGATTCTCGCTTACTTGACGCTCATGCTCTGGCCGGAGCTTCAGAAGGAATTCCCTCCCGCGGCCAGACAAATGCTCGCGGAGCTGAAGCGTTCGCTCGCCGCGTACGGCAGAGTGATCGACGCGCTGGGCATTGCCATGCTGCTGGACAGCCTTTTCAGCGCGGCGCTTCTCATCGCCGGAAGAAACCGTTTATTCACCCAGTCAGATTAATTCATTAAAGGAGTGTTTTCAATATGTCAGAATACATCATTATTCCGATCATGCTGTTTTTCATGCTGCTTGCCACCGCCGTGCCGGTGATCATCGGTCTGTTCGTCTACCGCGACGCGAAGGCAAGGGGAATGGATCCGCTGCTCTGGACGCTGCTTGCGATCTTTGCCCCCGGCTTCATCGGGCTTCTCATCTATCTGATCATGCGAAGGGATCGTGTCAGACTGACCTGTCCGGGCTGCGGCGGCGAGGTGCAGCAGAGCTTCGTTTCCTGTCCGCGCTGCGGGCAGAAGCTCAGCGCGAGCTGCGGGAAGTGCGGGGCCGCTCTCCGTCCCGAATGGAAGCTGTGTCCCCAGTGCGGCGCCGAAATCACGGAAACCGGCTCATTCGCGCCGCCCGTCGTATCCAGCCCCGGCAGCAAGGGAGTTATCATCGCCATCATCACCATTCTGCTGCTTCCGGTCGTTCTGATCATCATTGCCGTCTCCGGCATGATGCTTTACAGCAGCGGTCATTCCGAGTCGGAAGAACTGTACGACTACGCCTGCGAAACGGGCATTGAGTCGGTTGCGGTCACGTCGTCGGATTTCGCCGGGCTGGACGATACGCAGCGCGAATGGATCAGGGAAAAGCAAACCGGCAAAGAAGGCGTCTATGCCCTCACCTTCTCCCGCCCCGTGAAGGGTGAAATCACAAGGGGCGACGGCAGCGCCGGCACGTATTCCCTGCAATGCGATTATACCATCATTGTTGTCAACACAAAGGACGGCAGGCAGTACGTGGAGAATGAATTATCCCTCGTCAGCGCCGATCCCTTTATTGCGGACGAGATCAGCGTCACCCTTGAGGAAGCCGGACCCGGCGACAGGGACGCGTCTCTCTACGGCAATGTCTTTGTCATCAGAACCGTCTCGGAATATCTCGTGACATTCGATTCCGGCAAAAGCGCGGTCAGAGAGGAAAAACGCCGCGAAAATCCGGAAAAAGGCATTTCCCTCACCATCAGAAACAACGGGGAGAATCCCGCGTTGCGCTTCACCATTCCCCTGACGCACGACGATGCATTCTACGCGCCGTTCAAGTGATGCTGATCGGCTTTGCCCCTGCAGTCATGATGTTCAACCGTCCCGCCTGTCCGTCGGTCAGGAGGGGCGGTTTTCGGCGTTTTTCCGGTTTTTTTGTCAAAAACAGAGGCTATTTTGCTGCATTTTGACGCCGGCATTTTGTCATTTTTTCTCTTCGTTAAAAACAAGTTGAACAAAATTGTGGAATGTGACAAAAGTTTATTGTTTGTTAACAATTTATACATAGTTGATTTCAATTCGGTGGTATAATATGAATGGAAGTTGTTTATTGTTTTTGTGGAATTTGTGTTGATTTTCCGAAATCGGCATTTTCTGCTCCGACAGGCGTCTTGAAACGCTGTCGGCCGGTCATCATTGCGTGGCATTGCTTTTGATTGCGTGACTTTTTTGAGGGATTAGTCATATTGAGAGTGGTTTTTGAGTAAGGTTATTGAGACTGCCGCGGATCGTCCGCGGAAAGCAATGATGCAGGTCAGACAGCAGGCGCGGTTCTTGCGGCCGCGCATCAATCGTCCATCTTTTGCCGTTTCGTTTTCACACACCCATCCGTGAGGACAAGAAACGACAATATCCACAATTGGAGGTATGATTATGTATAACAACTACGGGATCAGTTTAGCTGACGCGCCCAACTGCGTACGAAGCGGAGAATACAACGGCGTTGAATCTCCTTATCTCACGTCCGACAACCAATCCGGCAACTTTGCGGTCATACGTAATCATTCCCAGCGTGAGCGCATTCTTCAGATCGACGATCGGCTCATCGCTGTAACCGATGAGTACAAGGCGCTCTCCGGGAATCTGTCAACCGCAAGCGACGCCGTAAAGGATTATATCCAGACGCGAATCGCCGAACTCAAGGCCTCTCTCGATTCGCTCGAACTGGAGAGAAGCAGGCTTCTGGCTGTCGCCATGTAATTTTTCCGAATGCGCCCTGAGAATCCCATTGGTTCTCATGGGCGGAAACAGCGAAGAAAAGAATCCGGCTCCCCGTCGAATGCTTCGGCGGAGAGCCGATTTTTTTTCATTTTTCCATTGTTCTCCTGTTTTACAAATTTCCATTGTTCTCCTGTTTTACAAAAAATTCATATAATCCTATTGACAACCGCCGTTATACTGTATATAATTAGCATATACAGTATGAACGAAATATTCATTCATACACAGTTGAAGGATGTGATCGGACCATTGAAACTCATCATCTCCAACGCTGACCCCAGACCGATTTACGAGCAGATCACCGCTCAGATCAAGAACCTTGTCATCAGCGGCGAACTCAGGCCCGGCGACGCGCTTCCCTCCATGCGTTTTCTGGCCAAGGAACTGCGGATCAGCGTCATCACCACCAAACGGGCGTATGAGGAGCTGGAGCGGGGCGGATTCATCGAAACGGTCGCCGGCAAGGGCAGCTTTGTCGCCGGCATGAACGCGGATTTCATCCGCGAGGAGCATCTGCGCGTCGCCGAGGAGCATTTGCGGCAGGCGGTGGACGCGGCGAAATCCGCCGGCATTTCGCGGGACGAGCTGATGGAAACGCTCGGAATGCTCTACGACGGCGAATAATTCATCAAGGGAAAGGCAAAAGGTGAACGCATTATGGCAAACGCAATTGAAATCAGGCATCTGGTCAAGACCTACGGAGATTTCACGCTCTCCATCGACTCGCTGGACATTCCCTGCGGCTGCATTATGGGGCTGATCGGCTCCAACGGCGCGGGCAAATCCACCCTGATCAAGTCCATTCTCGACCTGATCAGAACCGACAGCGGCGAAATCACCATTGACGGCGTGAGCAACAGGAGGGCGGAAGCCCGCGAGGACGTGGGCGTGGTATTCGACGAGATCAAATTCCCGCAGGTGTTCACGGCGGAGGACGTCCGCGTAATTCTCAGGGGCGTCTACAAAAACTGGGACGACGACCTGTTCCGCGGGTACACGGAGCAATTCCGGCTCCCGATGAAGAAGAAGCTCAAGGAATTCTCCCGCGGCATGAAGATGAAGCTCTCGCTGGCGGCCGCGCTGGCGCATCATCCGAGGGTGCTGATCCTCGACGAAGCGACCAGCGGCATCGATCCGGTTGTCCGGGACGAAATCCTGGACATCTTCCTTGAATTCATCCAGGACGAGCAGCACACGATTCTCGCGTCCTCCCACATCATCAGCGATCTGGAAAAGGCCGCCGATTATGTGACATTCATCAACAACGGGCGCATTGTCTTCTGTGAGGAAAAGGACGTGCTGATGGAGAAATACCGGCTGGTCAAGTGCGGCAACGAGGAGCTTGCCTCCGTCAACGCAGCCGACATCGTGGGCAAACGCACCAATACCTTCGGCGCGGAGCTTCTCATGCCGGCGGACAGGGTACCGGCGGGCTTTGTTTCGGCAAGGGCGGGCATCGAGGACATCATGCTCATGATCATCAAAAATGAAGCGGCGGCGCAGGAAAACCGCTGAAAAAGATAACCATTTCCATTCCGAAGGGAGAAAAAAGCATATGAAAGGCATTATTACAAAGGATCTGATCGCGCTCAGGCAGGTCGCGCTGACCATGGGCATTCTGATGGTGTTTTACCTGTTTCTGGGCTTCATGAATATGGGAAATTCGGACGGCTCGATGAGCTATCTGTCCATCATGGCGCTGGTCATCAACGTGATGGTTCCGCTCTCCTGCGCCGGATACGACGAACAGTGCGGCTGGGACGTGTTCGGCGCGTCGCTTCCCCTGAGCAGGAATAAAATCGTCGCCTGCCGCTACCTTGTCAATCTGATCATCATCGGCTTTACCACACTCGTCGTTTTCATCGGCAATCTGATCTTCATGGCGTTCGGCTGCCATTCCATGGGCTTCGAAGCGTATCTGATTCCCATCGTCATCTCGCTCTTTTACATCGCCCTGATCACGCCCATCATCTACCGGTTCGGCGTGCAGAAGAGCCGCTTCATCGTGATCGCCGTCATGCTTCTGCCCTCCATGCTGGTCGCCGGACTGCTCATATTCATGGGAAACGCAGCCGAAGAGGAATCCTCGTCCATGACGGACACGTTGGACGCGCTGACGTCCATTCCCGTGATACCGGCGGTCATCGCGGCGACCGTTATCGCGGCGGGGCTTTACGTCCTCTCCATGCTGCTCAGCATGAGGATTTACCGGAACAAGGAGCTGTAAATCCATCACAAATCCCCGATCATTCCGCGTTTATTCAAGCGGAACAATCGGGGATTTTTCTGTGCGGAAAATCACTGATTCAGAATGGAATTGGCCTTGGGCTTGGGGGCGGGCTTGCCCTCCAGAATATCCTCTTCATAGACCCTGATCGCCTCGTCGATGTCACCGTCGAAGTAGACCTTGCTGTTGTACAGCACAATGCCGCGCTTGCAGAATTGCTTGGCCATGACGCTGGAATGGGTGACCAGCAGAAGCGTGGTGTTGTCCTCCGCGATGATCCTGTTGACGATTTCCTTGCACTTCTTGCGGAAGGCGGCGTCACCGACGCTGAGGGCTTCGTCCACAATCAGGATCTCCGGCTCGATATTGGCGTTGATGGCAAAGCCCAGACGCGCCTTCATGCCGCTGGAATAGGTACGCACGGGCTGGTCGATGTATTCGCCGATGTCGGCAAACGCGATGATCGCGTCCTCGTATTTTTTGATGGTTTCGTCGGTCATGCCGCGCATATGTCCGCGCAGGTAGATGTTCTCACGGCCGGTGAATTCCGGGTCGAAGCCGGCGGTCAGCTCCAGAAGCGCGCTGACCTCGCCGTTCACCTCAATCTCCCCGCTGGTCGGGAAGAGAACACCGGTGATCATCTTGAGAAGGGTGGATTTTCCCGCGCCGTTCTTGCCGAGAAAGGCGACCGATTCGCCCCGTCGTATTTCAAAGGTCAGATCGTCGTTGGCGGTATTGATGGTGTAATTGACCTTCTTGCCAAAAAGCGAAAGAAGGCGGCTTTTCTTGCTCTTGAAGAGCTTGAACTGCTTGGTGACGTGATTCAGACGGATCACAACGTCATTGTCATTGACGGCTCCGTCAGCAGGCTTATCGGGAGCCGCGGATACTTCCGCAGCGGGTTCTCCGGAAACGGATGGTGTTTTTTCGATGATATTGTCAGGCATATGGCTTGCTCCTTGCGTCATGATCAAAGCACGTCGGGCAGATCCTTGCGGGTCTTGTTGTAAATATACAGGCTTGCCGTCCACAAAAACAGCAGCACGCAGAAGAAGCCGAGCGTGGACTTGTACTTGACCTCTTCAAAGAACCATCGCTGGTTGATGTAGCAGTCGCGGTAGCCCGAACAGATATAAGTGACGGGATTGATTCTCAGCATCTTTCTGAGCCACGGATTGCCGACCTTTGAAATGTCGTACATGATACCCGACAGCCAGAATACCGCCGTTGTCAGCGATTTGATGAGATTGCCGTAGTCGGGGCTGATGACCGACAGCGTCGCGTTGAAAAGCGCGAAGGGCGTCATCAGCAGGAACTGACACAGCATATAATAGAGAATCTGCACATAATAAATCGTGGGAAAATGCCCATAGAAGCAATAAATCAGCATGACCACCAGCGTGAGGATCATATTGATCAGCATTTTGGAAATACTGACAAATGTCGGAATGGTGGACACGGGGAAGCGCATTTTCGTCACGAGATAGCTGTATTTCTTGATACAATCGGTGCCCTGCGTCATCATTTCGGACACGTAAAACCACGGAATAATGCCGCCAATGAGCCACAGGAAGAAGGGAAAGGTGACCCCCGCGCCGTTGGTCACGGGCTTGGAAGCCCTGATGCCGATGGAAAACGCGAAGAAATAGACAAAAATCGTGATGGACGGCTTGATCAATGCCCAGAGCCATCCCAGACTGGCGCCGCGATAGGTCTTGACGATATCCGCCTTTGCCAGCTCCACAAGCTGTTTTTTGAATGTCAGGTGTTCCTGAACGAATAATTTTACACTCTCCATACAAAACCTCTTGTCCGTCATTGATTGTTGCGTGTGTAATACTAATCTTCGACTAAAAATCAGACATTCTTTTCATCGGAGATTAGTAGAAAAAAACAAATACACAGGATATTATACCATAAAGCAATCCGGTATTTTAAACCAAATTGTTAATTTTGTGAAACATCGGTCAGAATGATTCCGCCAGCACCTCGGCGAGCGGAATGTCGCTTGGATGGGTGATCTTGATATTGAAGTGGGCGCCCGCCGACAGCGCGACCGTCCTCCCCCTCATGCGGAATACCGCCGAAGCGTCGGTGACGCGGCTTTTCTCCTCTTCCGTGAGCGAATACAGTACCTCGCAGAAATCACGGAACATGAACGTCTGCGGCGTCTGCACGCTGAACAGCTTCGAGCGGTCGGGAACGCTCTCGATGATTCTCCCGTCGGAGGAAAAACAGACGGTATCCACACTCGGCACCGCCGCCGTCGCGCCGCCGTATTTCCTCGCCGTTTCCACGCTCGATATGACGATGCCCGCCGTCACAAAGGGCCGGACGCAGTCGTGCGTGATCAGCACGTCGCTGTCGGTAATCTCATAGCGTTCCTCAAAGAACCGGCAGGCATTTTCCAGCGAGCCTGTACGGTCGGCGCCGCCTTCGATCACATAGCTTTTCCCGTATGTGTCGGGATACCGGTCCAGCGTGCTTCGGGTATAGTCCATGTAATCGCGCGGCACGCACAGCGCGATGTCGTCAATGACGCCGCACTGCAGGAACGCCCTGACCGTCCGCACCACAATCGGCACGCCGTTTATCTCCAGA
>CADCON010000181.1 GCA_902803035.1 uncultured Ruminococcus sp. | reverse complement strand
GGTGAGCGATGTGACCAGACCGGAGAAAGCTCCGCCGATCAGCACGCCGACCGCGAGATCGAGCATATTGCCCTTGAGTGCGAATTCCTTGAATTCCTGTAAGAACTTTTTCATAAAAAAATACCTCCGTTTATTTGACGTCACCGCCTTTATCCGGCAGTCCGTCTTAGACTTTTCTCATTATAACATAGCCGTATGCGAAAATCAATGCAAATCTGCAAATTTTTTGTGTATTTTTAGCTCTAATGTATAAATCACGCCGCTTCACACCCGCCAGATTCTCCGCCTTCCGGATTTGCCCGCGTCGCGGGCGAGACCCATCCGTGCGAGAAGCTGGATGGCCATGCGGGCGGAGGCCTCATTGGTCCGCGCGGCGGCCGCGAAATCGCCCGCGTGGAAGGGCTGCGGAAGCCCTTCGGGAATCAGCGCGGCATAATCCTCCGGCTCACAGAAAATCCATTCTCCGAGGAGTTCCGATGGAATGACATCGGAGAGGTATTCCTTTCCGTTCCTGCGCTGTTTTTTGCGGCGGTTGGTTCTGACCCCGAAGCTGCGGAATTCCTCAGCCGTGAGCAGCGGCAGCCGGAGCGTCAGTCCTTCGCGGGGGAGAAAATCGCGCCGGGAATAAATCTCCCGCATGGCGCTGAATAATGTGCCGTGCTTCGGCGACATTCTGGATGAAAGAACCTCGCCGGTAGCGCCGTCAAGATTCACGATGCGTCTGGACGCGATAACGGGATGCACCACCGTGACGCGGGCGATTTCCAGCAATCCGGCGAGCTTGGGCTTCAGGCGGGCAAGTCCGCGGGTCTGGATCTCGATAATGCCGTCCTCGCCGGCGATATCCGCCACAAAATCCCCGACAGGCACCTCATGCCGCGAGGGGTCCGGTTCATAATAGAGCTTCAGAACCGCGTGAAGCGACTTCTCGCCAAGTACGCCGATGCCGCCTGAATGCTTCGGATTGCCAGAATAATCCCGCTCGGAATCACCCAGAACTATGCTTCGTGTATAAGAAAACCATGTTTTGTCGATACGATTCGTATTGTTCGTGATAATCACCATATAGATTAAAAATATTTGTTGTAATTACAGAATTTAAATGATATAATAAAAGATAGTATAATCATTATAGCAGGGTTCCATGCTTTATGCAAGGGTATTCTGCGATGCCGGAAGGGAGGGAAGCGCGCCATGCCGCATAATGAATTCGTCATTCCGCAGGGCGTCCGCACAGTGGCGGACATTCTGGAACGTGGGGGCTTTGAAGCGTGGCTGGTCGGCGGCTGCGTCAGGGATCATCTTCTCGGCAGGCTGCCGAAGGATTACGATATTGCCACCAATGCTTCCGTACATCAGACCATCGCGGCGTTCGACGGCTTCCGGGTCATTGAAACCGGGGTGAAGCACGGCACGGTCACGATTCTTTCGGACGGTATGCCCATCGAGGTGACCACCTTCCGCATTGACGGAAGCTATTCCGACGGACGCCATCCCGACAATGTGTCCTTTACCCCGGACATCCGGGAGGATCTCAGCCGGCGGGATTTCACCATCAACGCGATCGCCTATTCGCCGGAGCGGGGATACACCGATCTTTTCGGCGGCGTGAATGACCTTGACGCCCGGATCATCCGGTGTGTCGGCGATCCGTCCAAGCGGTTCCATGAGGACGCCCTCCGCATCCTGCGCGCGCTGCGGTTCGCTTCGGTTCTGGGCTTTGAAATCGAGCCGGAAACCGCCCGCGCCGTTCACGAATGCCGCGGGCTGCTTTCGCGAATTGCACTGGAACGCATCACGCAGGAGCTTTTCGGCATTCTGTGCGGGGACAAGGCGGCGGACGTGCTGCGGGCATTCCCTGACGTGATAGAACAGATACTTCCTCCCTGCGGGGAGATGGTCGGCTTTGAGCAGCACAATCCCCATCATGACTGCGATGTGTGGGAGCATACGCTGCGGGTGGTGGATGCCTGCCCGAAGGAGCGCGTGCTCCGGCTGGCGGCTCTGCTGCACGATGTCGGCAAGCCCGGCTGTTTCACGAAAGATGAGAACGGCGTGGGTCATTTCTACGGCCACGCGGCGCGGGGAGGGGAGATAGCGCAAGGGATCTTCCGGGAATGTCTCCGCACCGACAAGCAGACCTCCGAACAGGTGATCGCGCTTGTAGCCAGTCACGACGAGCCGCTTCCTCCCGAAAGGAAGATTATCCGCAGGCGGCTTGCGAAATACGGGGAAGAACTGCTGCGGCAGTTGATTGCCCTGAACAGGGCGGATATGATGGGACAGGCGACGCGGGAAAGGCTGCCCGAACTGGATGAGGCGGAAAGCATTCTGGACTCGCTGGTGGAGGAAAACGCGTGCATATCCATGAAAAGCCTTGCCGTCAAAGGCGGCGACCTGATGTCGATGGGAATACCCAAGGGGCCGCTGATAGGCAGGATTCTCACCGCGCTGCTTTCCGAAGTGTGTTCCGAGCGTCTGGAGAATACGCCCGACGCCCTCCGCGAAAGGGCAATGCAGTTGTATCAGCAGTATAAATAAAAAGGGGAATTACAATGATGAAGCGTAACAGTTGGAAATTCATAGCATTGCTTCTGGCGGGTGCGATGACGGTGTCGCTGATGCTGACGTCCTGCACGGCCTTCATGAAGGAACCCGCGCTGGAAACGGTATCGACCGGTGGCGCACCTCTGCCGTCCGTGAGCGGATTTATGAAAAACGACAGCATCAACGCGAAGCTCGCGGAGGAATTCTCTTCGGTCGCGGGGAGAATGCAGCAGCTTGCCGACGATTCCGATGGAAGGCTCCGGGTGGAGTATTCCCTTGACCAGACCGGGAGCGGATTGTTCGGCGGGAAGTACCGTGTGACCATGACCCTCACAGATGGCAATGAATCAATTCAGCTGAAATCCGGCGAAATTTCCGGCATGGACAAGGTTGAATCCTCCGGCGATGACGGCGAATGGCTTGCATCCGCCGATCTTGCCGAAGCGGTCTTGTATATGAAGCGTCTCGGCGTAGAGATTGCCTCTGATACGCTTGACGTCAAATCCACCGAAAAGAACGCCGTGGACGTGTTCCTCCGGCTTTATGAGAATGTGACCCGCCGTGAGCCGGACATTTCTCTTGTGAAGGTGGGAAATGACGACTTTCTCAAGAAGAGCTTCCTTCTCGGCTATATCGATTACTACGGGTCCGACGAGTATTATTTTTCCGAAACCGCCAATGTCTACCGCGTGGCCGAGCTTGCCGCCAAGGCCATGACCGTTATCGAGCGCGACGCGTTCGGCAGGCAGAGTGAAACCGTCACGGGAAGCGAATTCATCGCCATACTGAAGACGTTGCATACCGCCATGCGGGTGCATGAACAGGAGCAGGCGAAGGGCCTGTGGAGCGATCTGGGAACATTCATCTCGCAGGACGTTCTCGACAAGATGGAGCTGACAGGCGATCCCTTCGACCGCCGGGACGCCGCCGAGCTTCTCGGCAGGATCACCAAGAATGGCCCGAAATACAGCATGAAGTACGATGACCGCAATCTCGAACGTGTCGTGGACGCAACTGACAGCATATGGGTGCGCCGCGCCATCACGCACGGATTCATGAATTACTACGGGGATTCCAATATTTTCGCCCCGTGGGAAGGGCTGACGGTGGTCAGCGCGATTCCTAATGCCAAGACCTATCTCTGTACACGCTACAATGACTGGGCGTATTCCGGCGATTACGCGTGGGACGGCGACCTCACCAACGGCGACGTGTACATTTCCGCCCTGAAAATTGCCGATTACTTCTCCGGCCGGCCGGAGGAAGAGAGAAATTTCAATGTGCATACGGTGATCAATGACCGTGACTACAACTGGTTTTTCTCCCAGAGGAACACCGGCGAATTCTCATCCATCAACTGTATGCCCACCATTGCCACCATGGCGTCCCACTGGTACAACCAGGCAAGCACCGTTACTCCTGAAGAAATGCGGAAGCGCGGCGGCGGCACTGACGCGTGGACCGCCTATGAACTGCGTTATGCCCTTGCCGCCAGTGACGTTCCCTACCTCGTGGAGGACGCGACGCTGGAGAATATTTACAAGGCACTTGATGAGGGAAAGATCATTCTCGCCCAGTACAGCGACCGCAAGACCGGTTACGACGGCGTTCCGGGACACTGCTATGTGATTTACGGCTACCGCCGCTTCAGAAATTCCGGTACGCTGATTGTCAATGATTCCGATTCGCTTTCCTACCGCGCCCAGATTTTCGGGCGGGAACAGGGCAACGGCGACGAGATTGACGCTTCCTTCTCCATCTGGAGCATTTCCCGCTTTGTGGATGACGTTTCGGTCATCGGCTGAGCGTGATGCTTTTTCGACAATAATTTCATTACATTTTTTGCAGAATTTATTTAACCATATGATTGTTTCATTCTTCGACAATAAATATTTACTTAACGGGTGAATGGTGCTATAATGATATTAAAGTTCATCTCGCACGGTGAATATGACACATGATATCTGCCGGATCCTCCGGGTTCCGACGTATTCTATTTTTCGTGACGTATCGGAAGGGAGTTATTCTGATAATGAGCTATCAATACGACGCAGAGAACAGCGGGAACCAGGAAAACATGACAGATCCGGAAGAAATGGTCGATCTCTTTGAAGCGGCCCGCCATTCCGCGGGGGCGGAGGATTCCGGTTCCGCCTCAGACGCATTCGTGGGTGATATATTTATTGTGGACGAGGAAGACGAGGATTCCGACGAGTACGGGGACGAGGAAGACGAAGATTCCGACGAGTACGGGGACGAGGAAGACGAAGATTCCGACGAGTACGGGGACGAGGAAGACGAAGATTCCGACGAGTACG
>CADCON010000180.1 GCA_902803035.1 uncultured Ruminococcus sp. | reverse complement strand
TATTCTCTATTCTCTATTCTCTATTTTCGATTATCTGTTTTCCTGCACGGCTGATATTCCGGAAAGGGTGCTTCTGATGAACAAACAAACACTTCACGCTTCTTCCCCCCTCTTTGACGCGCTCGTCAAACACGACGCGCTGAACAATTCTTCCTTCCACACGCCCGGCCACAAGGGGAATTGTCCCTTCCTCTGCGCCGATCCTTCGCTCGATCTCACCGAGCTGCCTGACACCGATTCGCTCTTTGCGTCCTCCGGCTGCATCCGGGACGCGGAAGCCCTCGCCGCCCGGTGCTTCGGCGCGGCGTATTCCGCGTTCTCCGCCGGCGGCTGCACCCTCGCTATTCAGGGGATGCTCGCCGCCTTCGCGCCCCCGGGCAGCAAGGTCATTTTCGGCAGGAATGTCCACCGCGCCGCCGTCAATGCCGCCGCGCTGCTGCGTTACGATCCTGTGTGGGTGCTTCACAGGCGGGACGGCGGTCCCTTCCTCCCCGGAAGGCTCTCCCCTGACGACGTCCGCGCCGCCCTCCAGTCCCATCCCGACGCCGCCGCCGTCTATCTCACCTCCCCCGATTACTTCGGCTGTCTGTCCGATATCAGGGGTATCGCCGGCGTCTGCCGCGAATTCCACACCCCCCTTCTCGTTGACAATGCCCACGGCTCCCACCTGATCGCTTTCGGCCTCCATCCGATCACCCTCGGCGCGTCCGCTTCCGCCTGCTCCGCCCACAAGACGCTCCCTGTCCTCACCGGCGGCGCGTGGCTGCATTGCGCCGACGAACGCTTCATTCCCCGCGTCAAGCCCGCTATGGCCCTCTTCGGCTCCACCAGCCCCTCCTACCTCACCATGGCGTCGCTCGACCTCGCCCGTCTCTGGCTGGAACGCGGCGGCGCGGAGGAACTGGGCTCCCTCGCGGTCAAGGTCGCGCATCTCCGTCATGCCGCCCTCGGCGCGGGATTCGGTCTGCCGTCAGGCGAATGCGACCCCGTCCGCCTGACCCTGCTCACCCGCCCGTTGGGACTGACCGGAACGCAGGCCGCCGCCTTCTTCCGCGAAAACGGCATGGAGCCGGAATACGCCGATGACGCTGCCGTGGTGTTCATTCCCACGCCCTTCAATACAAACTGCCAGCTCGCCGATCTCGGCGCGGTCATCCGGGAATTCCCACGCTCCGCGCCCCTGCCTGATCCCGACGACCCGCCCTTCACGCTGCCGGAACGCGTTCTTTCCCCCGCCGGCGCGCTGGAACGCCCCTGCGAATCCGTTCCCGTCGGGAATTCCGCCGGCAGAATCGCCGCCGAGGCTGCCTGTCCCTGCCCGCCCGGCGTGCCGGTGGTCATTCCGGGCGAAAAAATCAGCGAAAATTGCGTAAACATTCTGTTAAAGACTGGAATTCAGCGAATAAATGTGATAAAATAGTTTTGTATGCCGTACACAGGCGTACCAACGACTGAAATATGTAAGGGGTTATTTGTCTATGAAACTCTTGATTGCCATAGTCAACAACGACGACAGCGCGGCAGTGGCCAACAATCTCACCGCTAAGGGGCATATCGCTACCAAGCTCTCCACTACCGGCGGATTCCTCAAGGCGGGCAACACTACCTTCCTGATCGGCACCCAGGATGAAAAGGTCGATGAGATCATCGGCATCATCAAGACCTTCTCCCACAAGAGAAAACAGGTCGTCGGCGATGAAACCGAATTCGATTTCACCCTCTTCAAGAGCGTTCCTGTCGAGGTCACCGTGGGCGGCGCGGCTATTTTCGTGATGGACGTGGAGAATTTCATTAAATGCTGACCGCCGCCGACGCCTGCCCCGCCGCGCTCCGCATTGCCGCTTCGTTCTGCGGGAATGACGACGCCGTGCGCGCGCTGGGCGATATGGCGCAGAGCCGGCGCATTCCCCACGCCTTCATCATCGAGGGCGCGGACGGTCTGGGAAAGTCTTCCTTCGCACGCATTGCCGCCGCCGGCGCGCTCTGCGGCTGTCATGAACCGCTCGCCGGCGACTGCCCCCATTGCCGCAAGATGCGCGAAGGGATTCATCCTGACCTCACCTATGTGCGCGGCAGCGGCAAGATCAACGCTATCTCCATTGATTCCGTGCGCGCCATGCGGCGGGAAGCCCTCATTGCCCCCAATGAGGCCGCACGGCGCGTCTTTATTCTGGAGGACTGCGACAATATGCTCCCCGCCGCCCAGAACGCCTTCCTCAAGATTTTCGAGGAGGCGCCGCCCCACGCGGTTTTCATTATGACCTGCCGCTCCGCGATGAACCTGCTCACTACCGTCCGTTCGCGCGGCAGAATCATGACCCTGCATCCCGTCGATCCGGCTGAGGGCGCGGCCTTCATCGCCGGAAAGCTCCACGCCTGCGGCAGGGAAGCGGCTTTTGACGCGCTTTCCCGCTGCGGGGGGAATATCGGCGAGGCGCTGCGCCTTCTCGGCAGCGAAAAGGCTTCGGAGGAAGCCGCCAGGGCCGAAGCCGTCGCCGGGGGGATTCTGGACGCGATGGCAGGGGGCGGCGAATTGTCGCTCGCCGTGCGCTGCGCCGGATGCGGCAAGGACAGGGCTCTGGCGGGCGCGGTCTGCCGCCTGCTGTGCGAAAAGCTGCGGTGCGCCCTGATGGCTGCCGTCGGCGCGCAGGACACGCTTGATGCCCCGGAAGAGCCGGTTCTCAGGCTGGGCGCGTCGCTTTCACCCCAGGAGATCATCGGCATGATCGACGAAATCAACCGTCTGGGCGATATGCTCAGAATCAACATAAGTATGCCGCTTTTCAATACAAGGCTGGCAATTATTCTATCCCGGAGGAAATAATGGCTGAAATTATCGGAGTCAGATTCAAGGAGGGCGGGAAGATTTATTACTTCTCACCCAACGACGAAGCGCTGGAACAAGGCTGCTTCGTCATTGTCGAAACGGTGCGCGGCACCGAATGCGGCGAGGTCGTGCTGGAGCGCAGGGCGATTGACGAGGGCGAATTCAGCCGCGAGCTGAAGCCCATTATACGGAAGGCGACGCCGGCTGACGTTGCCCATATGGAGGAAAACAAGGTCAAGGCTGCCAAGGCGTATGATATCTGCTGTCAGAAAATCAAGGCGCACAAGCTGGAGATGAATCTGCTGGAGGTCGAATATACCTTTGACGGCAGCAAGATTGTCTTTAATTTTTCCGCGGAGGGACGAGTCGATTTCCGCGAACTGGTCAAGGATCTCGCCAGCGTCTTCCGCGCAAGGATCGAACTGCGCCAGATCGGCGTGCGCGATGAAGCCAAGATGCTCGGCGGTCTCGGCATCTGCGGGCGGCCCTTCTGCTGCAAGGCATTCATGGGCGATTTCCAGTCGGTCACCATCAGGATGGCCAAGGAACAGGGACTGTCGCTCAATCCCGTCAAGATTTCCGGCACCTGCGGCAGGCTCATGTGCTGTCTGAAGTACGAGCAGGACGCTTACGAAGACCTCATGCGGACCATTCCGCCGGTCGGCGCGGCGATTATCACCCCCGAAGGCCCCGGCGTGATCGTCGAACGCGAGCTGATTGCCGGCCGGGTCAAGGTGCGGATTGACGGCGCGCC
>CADCON010000179.1 GCA_902803035.1 uncultured Ruminococcus sp. | reverse complement strand
GGATTTCTGTATCGGCACCGTCGTGTTTATTCTCATCGGCTTCGGACTGCTGCTGGGCGAGGACTACATGGGACTCATCGGCAAGCCGGGGTTCGACATCTTCACCGCCTACGCGGACTTCGATTTTTCCAACTTCGTCTTTAACCTTGTTTTCTGCGCGACCACCGCGACCATTGTTTCGGGCGCGATGGCGGAGCGCACAAAATTTCTCTCCTACTGTGTGTACTCCGGTGTGATCTCCGCGCTGATCTATCCGATCGAAGCGCACTGGATCTGCGGCGGCGGCTGGCTGAGCAATCTCGGCTTCCACGACTTCGCCGGCTCCTGCGCCATTCATATGGTCGGCGGCATCTCCGCCCTCATCGGCGCGAAGATCCTCGGAGCGCGCATAGGCAAATTCAACCGCGACAAGGAGGGCAAAGTCACCAAGGTCAACGCCTTTCCGGGGCACAATATCGCGCTTGGCGCGCTGGGCGTATTCATCCTCTGGCTGGGCTGGTACGGCTTCAACGGCGCCGCTGCTACTTCCGTCGAACAGCTCGGCTCAGTATTCCTGACCACGACCGTCGCGCCCGCTGTGGCAACCGTCGTCTGCATGATCTTCACATGGATCAAATACGGCAAGCCGGATGTAAGTATGTGTCTGAACGCCTCCCTCGCGGGACTGGTGGCGATCACCGCCCCCTGTGACGTCACCGACGCTTTCGGCGCCATCGCCATCGGCGCGGTCGCCGGACTTCTGGTGGTGTTCGGCGTGTGGCTGCTCGACCACAAGCTGCACATCGACGATCCGGTCGGCGCGGTCGCCGTCCACATGATGAACGGCATCTGGGGCACGCTTTCGGTCGGTCTCTTCGCTACTGATTCCGCCCCCGGCTATTCCATCGCCGACGCAAGCGGTCAAAAGCTGGTGGGTCTCTTCTACGGCGGCGGCTTCAAGCTGATGGGTCTGCAGCTGCTGGGCTTCGCGTCTGTCGCTGCATGGACAATTGTCACCATCACAGCCACCTTCCTGCTGATTAAGAAAATCTTCGGTCTGCGCGTTTCCCGCGAAGAAGAAGTCATCGGTCTGGATGAAACCGAGCACGGAATGCCTTCCGCCTACGCCGGCTTTGCCATGACCCCCGAATACGTCGAGGAAGGCGAAGCACCGGTGGTTGTGAGCGGGGACGTTCCCGCCGCCGAAGCGGTCACGGTCAGCAAGGTTCCGTCCTTTGTGGAGGAAGGCAGACCCAAGATCACCAAGGTGGAGATCGTCTGCAAGGAATCCCGTCTGGAGCCTCTGAAGAACGCCATGATGGGCATTGGCATCACGGGTATGACGGTTTCCCATGTGCTTGGCTGCGGCGTGCAGAAGGGCAAGCCGGAATATTATCGCGGCGTACAGATCGAAGCCAGCCTGCTGCCCAAGGTGCAGGTGGACATCGTGGTGTGCGCGGTGCCGGTGGCGTCTGTCATTGAAACCGCCAAGAAGGTGCTGTACACCGGCCACATCGGCGACGGCAAGATCTTCGTCTATGACGTGGAGGACGTTGTCAAGGTCCGCACGGGCGAAACCGGCTACGATGCCATGCAGGACGTGGAATAGCCTCTGAAAGAATCCAATAGAATGCGGAAGTCCGCGGAGTATCCTGATCAGTGACAGGAATGCCCCGCGGACTTCTGTTGTATGGGAAAGGAAAATGACAGGGGAGGAAAGAAAAAACAGACTTCCGCGGAAGGCGGAAGCCTGAAGGATGGGAAATGACGCGGTACTCTGCGCTGAGAAAATGAGTCGTCCGGCGGCAGCAGATCATAGATGCGGCGCTCAGTCCTTGTCGGCAAAGATCATGTAGATCGTATTGGGACCGCCGTGGGTCGCGGTGGTGCAGTTGGATACGCTCTCGACGATCTCCTGGAATTTGCCGTATTCCTTCAGCCTGCGGTGCATATTGGCGATGAGGGCTTTGTTGTCGCTGGTGTAGCCGATAATGACTCTTCTGTAGTCGGCGTATTGGTCGGCGAGAGAAAGCACATAATCCATGTACTGGTTCTGCACGCTCTCCACCGAGCCGCGGAATTTTTTCGGGGAGGTGATGATGCCCTTCTCGTCGATGTGCATCATGGGGTAGAGCTTGAGAAGGTTGGCGCCGAATGCCACCAGCATGGAGCAGCGTCCGCCCTTGGCGGCGTAATTCATGCCGCCGAGAAGGAAATTGGTGCGAATGTGGGGCACCATGGCCTTGATTTCCTCGCTGATCTCCCTAGCGGCCATGCCGCCGTCACGCAGCTCCGCCGCGCGAATGGCCATCAGAGCCTGCGCGCCGGTCAGGGTGTAGGTGTCGACCGAATAGACTTCCACGCTGTATTTCTCGCTGATTTCCTTCGCGGCGGCAAGCGAATTGGCGTAGGAGGAGCTGAAGACCGAATTCATGGCGATATGCACGATGTCGCAGCCCTTTTCCGCAAACGGAGTGAAGAATTCAATGAAGTCGTGGGGCGAGCAGGCGGCGGTCTTGGGAACCTGATGCGTTTCGTCGAAGTACCGGAAGAGATCGTCGGGCTGGCACTCATAGAAATCCTTGAAGCTCTTGTCGCCCAGTGTGATGTGGAAAGGAATCATCCCGTCAATGTGGAATTTTCTGAGATTTTCGGGGCGCATATCGCTTCCTGTGTCGGTGGTGATAATGACTTTGTGTGACATTTTGGAATACCTTCTTTTCATTATATATATGCTGTTCTGAATGGATTCTGACGTCATATTCTTATTTTATCAGATTGTCAGAATAACTGCAAGACCTTGTTAAAAAAACTTAAATATATTTTCTCAGATATTGAACTTGCAGGAAGTTTGTGATAGAATAATAAAAGCAATCAGCTTCAGGGAGGGAATCCGACCGTGAATGTGAAGAATGCCCGGCTTGGCGAATGGCGCAATCTGCTGCTGTTACATCTGACGATTCTGGCCGCTGTCCTTCTTTATATGGCGGTCATGGTCAGGTTCAGGATTTACTGCCCCATCAGGTACCTCACCGGCATTCCCTGTCCGGGGTGCGGAATGTCCCGCGCGCTCGGCTGTCTGCTGCGTCTTGATTTCAGAGGTTCGCTGCGGTGCAATCCCGCGTTGCTGCCCTGCCTTGCCGCGTTTTTTGTACTGGTCAACCGTGAGAGCATCCTGCTTGAACGGCTGAGCATGAGAGTGAAGGACGCGATCATCGGCACGGGCTTCGGACTG
>CADCON010000178.1 GCA_902803035.1 uncultured Ruminococcus sp. | reverse complement strand
GTTCTGTACTTCCTTGATGGCGTCAACCGCTTCCTTGCGGACGTTGTCGCGGATGCACATCACGCAGAGAAGGGTGAGGTCGGCGTCGTCCTGTTCGCCGTCCACCTTTGCCACGCCGAGAAGGCGCATGGAGCGCGCCGCCTGCGCGTCGATGTATGCCATGATGACGGATTTGTCTTCGAGGGGACGAATTTCACCGTTCTCATCGACATAGGAGGTACATTTTTCAATAAGCCGTTCGGGCGCGCCCTTGACGAAGGTGACGGTGCTGTCGCCCCGCTGCATGGTGACGCTGGAGCTTTTCTTGGTGGAGTTGAAGGCATTGAAGGCCTTGACGCCTTCCTTGCTGATGTCCTTTGCCACGCCCGATTCGACGAGGAAGGCCATGAGCGCACGGTCGGTGCTGTTGCCGCCGATGATTTCGCCGTTGCTGGCGGCGGCGCTGTTATTGACGCCGATGCCGGTGATGACGTCGGCGGCGAATGCCTTCGGCATTTTGGAGAGCGCGTCGAAGGTCTTGGCGTTGCCGGTGGCCATTTCGACGACCGAAAGCCTGCCTTCGGTGATGGTGCCGGTCTTGTCGCTGTAGAGAAGGCTCAGGCTGCCGGCGGTTTCCAGACCGTTAATCTTATGGACGAGGACGTTGTCCTTGGCCATGCGGATGCTCTGGAAGGAAAGCAGAATGGAGGTCAGCATGGGCAGGCCTTCCGGAACGGCGCATACGATGATGGTGACAGCCACAGTGATGGCGTCCATGATCAGACGCACCCATTCAAATGCCGTGGACGGAAGCTCGCCGGTGATGAATGTCTTGATGAGAATGCCGACGACGATGGCGATGGCGCCGATATATCCGAAGGTGGAAATCTGCTTTGCCAGCTTGCCGAGCTTGACCTGCAGAGGCGTTGCGCGGGTGTCCTCCTGTACCTCGAGAGCGAGCTGACCGAAGAGCGTCCTGTCGCCGACGACCTTGATTTTCATATAGGCCTCGCCGCCGACAACCACAGTGCCGCGGTAGGCGTAGTACTTATTGAGAAGATCGAGCTTGTCATAGCCCGCGCCGGCGGGCATGGGAATCTTGTCGGCTTCTTCTGTTTCGCCGTTGAGCGACGCCTGATCGACCTTCAGCTCGCCCTCGACGATCTCGCCGTCAGCGGGAATCTTGTCGCCCGCCTGCAGGAAGACGATATCGTCCACAACAACTTCGCTGACATGAATTTCCTCCAGCTTGCCGTCGCGGATGACCTTGGCGCGTTCCTTGGCTTCCTCCTCGGCCTTGAGGGCGGAGGCCTGCCCTTCCTGCTTGCTTTCGCTGACAGAAGCGACGCCGTTGGCGATGATGATGGCGATGAGAATGCCGACAGGCTCGTACCATTCCGCCTGATCCATGAAGAAGAGCACCACCTGCACGACAAGCGCGACCAGAAGGATCATGATCATGGGGTCCTTGAAGCCTTCAAGGATCTTTTTCCACAGCGGATCGGGCGGAATATGCGTCAGACTGTTGGTGCCGTACTTTTTTCGGCTTTTTTCGACCTCTTTTGAGGTCAGGCCTTTTTGATTCATAATAAAAACCCTTTCAAATGAGAAATTGTGCCGCTGGCACCCGCGGAGCGTGAATGACAACGGCTATGTGTGAATCGGCTATTTGCCGCAGGATACTTCGACAAGAAGCCCATTCGGATCCCCGGACATACGGAACACCGCTCCGTTGCTGAGAAGAACGGCTTTGCCCTGGGGAACGAGATTGCCCTGCGGCGAAGTCATTCCGTTAATGTTGTAATTAATGAGCAGCCACTGACCGTTTTGTTTGCATATGTAGGCCATCAGATCCCTGTCGGTTTTCTCATCAGGAAATGTGTTGGCGTACACGTGCCATTTGAAGAGCGGCATATTATGATATACCGTGATCTCACCCGATTTGATCCACTGCCCTGTTTTGCCGCGTATCTGGCTTTTCAGGGTGAGCCGCAGCACATCCTCCTTTTTGACGCGGGTGCCGCAGAAGGGACAGACGGGGTTGGAAATGTCGTGCATGATGAACCACTTTTCCCTGCATTTCGGATTCTCGCAGGGGTGCAGCAGATCCCATGACCTGACAAGCGCCTTTTCCCATTCCATGGCGGTGGGGCGGTCATCCGGACTGTGCAGACCGTTCACGAATGCCCGGAGAAAGAGCGATTCAAGCTCCGACCCTAGATCCTTGATGGTCACCCTGAGATCCTTCGGACGGTTGCTGTGGTCCTTCGGGTGTTCAATGAAAAGAGCCTTTGGCCCCATGGAGAGAAAATCGTCCTCCACCGGATCGTTGGAATAGAATTTCGGCCCGACAAGCGGGTGGCGCAGCAGCAGGTATTCATAGATCAGCACGGCGAGGGCGTGGAGATCGGTATAACTGGAGGGGAGAATCCGCTTCGGATCGCCGAAGGGGAACTTGGTGGTTTCGAGCACCTCCGGCGCGATATATCCCGTTGTTCCCATCACCTCCGGCGGGTAAAGCCCCGGAACGACCAGCGAATCGATGTCGATGACAACGCAGCCTCCCGTGGGGGGGTCGATAAGCACATTGTTGCAGGACAGGTCGGAATGAGCAAGCCCCGCCTGATGCATACGGCGGACAGAGCGGGCGAGCGAAATCGACATTTGCAGCATGGAGCGGAAGTCGCCCAGTTCGGATTCCTTGAGGTACTTGCGAAGCTTGGGGGAGGTGAACCACTTGCTTTTTTTATCCTTGCCCTTCATATCCTTGTTCAGCTCCGGAATGACGGAGGCATTCTCGCCGAAGAAGAAATTGGAAGGATAGGCGGGGCTGACAATGCCGAATTCCGGCTGGACGACAATGGCTGTCGGCCAGCAGAATTTGCCGGCGAAGTACTGCGCCATGGTTTCGCTGTTGCCCCTGGCTCCGCCCTTCTGTTCCGGAAGGGTGGGATTGTACTTGCCTATGATTGCCTCGATGCGTTTGCGGAGATTGATGTCATTGGTGACGGAGGGGTCGTTGTAAAACTGAACGACATAGGACTTGTCAGGGGCGAAATAGGTGTATTTCATGCCGCCGCGGGGAGGATTGTCCTTGATGACGTACTGGATTTTGGTGCCGTCGGCGAGAGTGGCTTCCGCCGTGCGGCCGTTATTCTGAGCCACGTTCCCGCCTCCTTACAAGGTGACAAGCACCAATGTGCGGTCGTCAAAAGAACCCCGTTCGACGTAATTGTCGAGCCATGTCAAAAGACGCTTGCCCGGATCGGCGTTCTTTCCGTTCTTTGTCAGCTCATGTCTTGCCATGGCGAGAATGGTGGGATCCTTCCACAGATCCTCCAGCGTCAGCCCGGTGGCTTCCATGATCCGGTTGGTGTACTGTATCGGAACGCTGACGCTCTGATCGTTGACCCACGGATACGCCAGAGGATCGGGTACGCGCTTGTACAGATTCAGCAGCGACGGCGGTATTTTTGACATCGGAATGTCGCGGACGCCTCTGTCGATAATGCCGTTGACGATCATATCAAAATAAAGCCGGCGCATCTGGGTTTCGTTGGGGAAATAATCGTCCGCCACGCCGTCGCTCATGAGCATGACCGTATCGACGACTGTGCGGGAAAGCATGGTGCGGTGCTGAAGCGTTTCGATCTTTCTCATTTTTTCCGACGTCAGGAAGTCGGTCTGGCCGGAGTATTCGCCGCTGTCGGGAATTCCCATGAGCCTGAGCGACTTGTCGAATCCGCCCTTGGAATTGAGTATGGCGATCATGCCGTCGCCGATCTGGCAGGAGATGATCAGATGCTCTTTGGTTTCCTTGCTGACCGGAATGATGACCGCGACCAGAAGCGTGCCGGAAAAGTCCCTGAATTCCAGAGGGCGTCCAAGTACGCTGCTGTAGGCGGGATTGTCCTTCCTCGCCTGAAAGGCGGCTTCGACCGCGTCATAGGCCTTGATGACCGACTGCTGCACGAGGGCGGCAAGCATTCCGCAGGCGTCCCCGCATCTGGGATCATCCAGCGGGAGGGCGATGTCCTTTTTGATGCCGGATTTGTCGGAAAAAAGCCCGGCGAATGACCTGACAAGGTATTGCACCGTCGCCTTGCAGGATTCACGCGCGCCTATGCGGGAGAATTTTTTCGACCCCGCGCCGTCTGAAACAGCCACGAAGGTGATGTCATCGAGGTGCGCCAGCTCGTACCAGTCGTCGCAGTTGGTGCCGTCGTGCTTGTGCTTCTTGCCCCTGACGCGCGCGGCAATCACCGTGCTGCCCGGAAAATTCACCGTGCCGTTGATGGTTTCCGGATATGGCTCCGGCTCGTTTCCAGGAATGGGGAGGTACTTCCACAGCGAAGCGGTGCGGGCGGTGACCTCATCATTGGAAAGCGGTTTCTGCGGTGGTTCGGGCGGCTCAGGCGTATAGGCTACGGCTGATGGCGTGACGGGAACCTTCCGCGCGGGTACGGAGGGTGTGCTTACCGGCGTGACGGGAATCTTCTGCACGGGACGGGGCGGTGCGCTTACCGGCGTGACGGGAACCCTCTGCGCGGGAGCGGAGGAACATTGTCTCCGCGTGTCATCCGTCCGCCTGTCAAAGATAATCGTGGCGGCTTCGGGCATTTCCGGCTGTGTTACATCCGGGGAGGAACAGGGCCGACCGGCGTCATCAACGGGAGAAGCGGACGTCGGCGGCTGCTGTGAGTTGTTGAAGTTATCAGGCATAGCTTGTCCTCACTGTGTGACGGTCGTCATGCTTACGGAACGACAACAAAGCCCTTGGGAGGAGGCGGCAGCTCGAAATTCTCTCCGGGAGCCGCGTCGCACGCCTTGGCGGATACGCCGATGGAAGCGGACACCCACGCGAAGAACTTCGCGAGATCGCCGGCGGAGAGCGTATTCATCATCAGAACATTCTCGGTGATCTGCTTGAGATAGGTGGTGTCCGCGTTGGAACCGGCCGCGCAGGCAATGATATTGCCGAATTTGACCGCTCTGAGATCCTGCACCGCCTGGTTGAAGGCGGAAGTGTCCGTCGGGCATCCGTCAGTGAGAATGAATACCAGCGGACGCCAGTCGCCCTTCTGCCCCTCGGTTGATTTATGGACTTCCCTTTCCGCGCATTCCATCAGCACCCTGAGCGCGCCGCCCATCGCGGTTGCGCCTCCGGCGGAAATCTGGGGCTCCTTGAACTGCATCAGCTCGGTGAGCGGGGTGACCTGGCGGGCGGTGCTGTCGAATGTAATGACCGACAGGTAGGCGGTTTCCAATGCCTGGGGATTGCCCTTCAGTTCGGAGAGAAGTGCCTTGATGCCCTGCTTGACAGCTTCGATCGGCTCGCCCATCATGGAGCCGGAGCAGTCGAGAAGCAGATAAACGGGTAATCTGCGTGTGTAATCAGCCATTGATGATACTTCCTTTCAAAATAGCGTTTGAATGCGTTCCGGGCAAAGAGCCTTCAGCCGGCTCCGGGAAACGCTGCTGACGGGATGGAGTGACGTAAAGATACGATCCTCCGAGAAACTATTATATAAAAAACAACCATAAATGTCAATACTGCTGTGCCGTTTTTGTACGGAAATTTACAGTTACGTTACAATGGCACATCATCCGTTTTTACGATCCGATTTTTGATCTGACGCGCAAGTCCTGGTATAATGAAGGCGAAAAAAGCGAAAGAAATCAATATGGACAAGAGCAAGAAGACAAGTGAAAAATGAAAATTCACGTAGCGTGAATACCTGCCGCGCTATTATGCCTTGCGTTTTCCTCCTCAGATTCAGACAATTGTCCCTCAGTGTCTGAAATTCAGACAGAAGTCTGAAAAATGTCTATTGTGAAACGGAACCCGCCGGCATACAATGGTCAATGCAAACGGGTTATCGCCGTTGAATTATTTTTTATGTGAAGGAATGATGGAAGATGAAAGGCTTCGGAAACCTTGTGGTAAAGCACAGGAAGCTGATACTGCTCTGTGCCGTGATACTGCTGGTTCCGTCGGTGATAGGCATGGCGCTCACCAGAATCAATTATGATATGCTGGATTACCTTCCCGACGACATCGAAACCATGAAGGGGCAGAGCATTCTGCTGGAGGATTTCGACAAGGGCGCGTTCTCCATTCTGATGGTGGAGGGAATGGAGCCGAAGGATGTGTCTGAGCTGAAGGGAAAAATTGAAAAGGTCGATCACGTGACCAGCGTTGTGTGGTACGACAGCATTTTCGGCCCGAACATCCCGATTGAGTTTCTCCCCGGCAAAATCTACGACAAGTTCAACAAGGGCGACACCACGCTGATGGCGGTCTTCTTTGACACCTCGACCAGCGCGGACGAAACCATGAACGCGATCAGCTCTATCCGGAGCATTGCCGGCAGACAGTGCTTCGTCACCGGTATGTCCGCGATGGTCACCGACCTCAAGAATCTCTGCGAGAAGGAGGAGCCGATTTACGTCGGCATCGCGGTGCTTTGTTCGGTGGTCGTGATGATGCTCTTTCTGGATTCGTTTATTATTCCGCTGGTGTTTCTCGCCAGCATCGGCATGGCCATTCTGCTCAACCTCGGCACCAATTTCTTCATGGGCGAGGTTTCGTATATCACGAAAGCATTGGCGGCGGTGCTCCAGCTCGCCGTGACGATGGATTATTCCATCTTCCTCTGGAACAGCTACAGTGAGCAGAAGCAGCGTTTCCCCGACAACAGGGGGCACGCGATGGCGCAGGCGATTTCGGTCACGCTGACCTCCGTCATAGGAAGCTCGGTCACCACGATTGCGGGATTCCTCGCCCTCTGTTTCATGACCTTCACGCTGGGGCTGGATCTCGGCATCGTCATGGCGAAGGGCGTCGTCTTCGGCGTGATCGGATGTGTGACCACGCTCCCCGCCATGCTTCTGCTTCTCGACGGGCTTATCGAAAAGACCCGCCACAAAGCCCTTCTGCCGAAGATGGACGGCATTGCCGGCGGCATTCTGAAGGTGTTTCCGGTCTTCATTGTCCTGTTCCTCGTGATCGCCGGCCCCGCTTTCTACGGGCAGAGCCACGCGGCGGTGTATTATGACCTCGGCGCGACGCTTCCGAAGGATATGGAATACGTCATCGCCACCAATAAATTACAGGACGAATTCAATATGTCCTCGACCCACATGATCCTCGCCGACGCCAATCTTCCGGAGAGCGATGCGCGGAGCATGATCGACGACATCAAGCAGGTCAGGGGCGTCAAGACCGCGCTGGGTCTGGATTCGCTGCTCGGCAGCCGTGTGCCCGAAGCGGTGGTCCCCGATTCGCTCAAAGGATTGCTCGAGGGCGACAGATACCAGCTCATGCTGGTGACTTCCGAATACAAGGTTGCCACCGACGAGGTCAACGCCCAGATCGACGAGATCAACAAGGTGATCAAGCGATATGACAGGAACGCCATGCTGATCGGCGAGGCTCCCTGCACCAAGGATCTCATCCGCATTACCGACCGCGATTTTCAGGTGGTGGACGCAATCTCCATCGCGGCGATATTCATCATAATCGCCATCGTGCTGCGGAGCTTTACGCTGCCGTTCATTCTGGTGGCGGTCATCGAATTCGCTATCTTCATCAACCTTGGAATCCCCTGTTACACCGGCACGCAGCTGCCGTTTATCGCCCCGATCTGCATCAGCACCATCCAGCTCGGCGCGACGGTGGATTACGCCATTCTCATGACCTCCCGCTACAAGAGGGAACGCATCGGCGGCGCGGATAAGAAATCCGCCGTCAGAACCGCGCTTTCCACCAGCATCGGCTCCATCACCGTGAGCGCGCTGGGCTTCTTCGCCGCGACCTTCGGTGTGGCGATGTATTCCGACGTGGATATCATCGGCTCGCTGTGTATGCTGATGGCAAGAGGCGCGCTCATCAGTATGTTCTCCGTGATACTGGTGCTGCCCTCGCTCTTCATGGTCTTTGACAGGCTCATCTGCAAGACCACGGCGGGCATGAGAGCGGTTGCGAACTGATTATTTCATTCTTTATCATATAGTGCAAAGGTGGTTGACATTTATGAAAAACGCAATGCAGAACAGCCTTGGTGAAAAGGCACGCAATATTTCCAAAAAGACAATGGCCATCGCTCTGGCGGCCGCAATCGTGCTTTCCGGCGCGGCGGGAGCGGGCGTCTGGTCGCTGGTGACCTCCCCCGCGAAGGCCTCTGTGGAAGCGGCGCGGCAGATGAACGCCGAGGGCGAAGAAAATGTGGAAAAGGACGAAACCGTCTATGTCATAGCCGACGCGAACGGCAATCCCCAGAAGGTCATTGTCAGCGACTGGCTCAAAAACGAACAGAAAAATGCCGGCATTGCCAGCATCGGCGACGACGGCTACACCATCGAC
>CADCON010000177.1 GCA_902803035.1 uncultured Ruminococcus sp. | reverse complement strand
CCTCCTGCCCGCCACCGCGCCGGATGTAGGCGAAGATGTTGTTGTAATCGTCGGTGCGGTCGATCCATTCAAAGCCCACGCCGTTGTAATCCATTTCCCAGAGCGACGGGTACCAGCGGTAAATCTGGCTCATCTCGCGGAAGAAGGCGGCGAATTTGCCGTTGTAGTCATTCTGAAGCTCGTACCAGTGGATTTCCTCGGTGATCTTCCATTCGTCGAGCTGGGCGAATTCGTTGCCCATGAAATTGAGCTTTTTGCCGGGATGCGTGAACATATAGACGTAAAGCGCGCGGCACTGGGCGAATTTCTGCACGGTGCTGCCCCACATCTTGCCAAGAATGGATTTCTTCCCGTGGGAGGATTCGTCATGGGAGAAGGGGAGAAGGTAGTTTTCGGTGTTGTAATAATCCATCGAGAAGGTGATTTTCTCGTGGCTGCCGCGTCGGAAGAAGGGATCTATGGCAAAATATTTCAGGGTGTCGTTCATCCAGCCCATGTCCCACTTGTAGTCAAAGCCCAGATGCCAGTGGTCGGCATAGCGGGAGGTGACGTTGTAATAGGAGCTGGAATCCTCCGCGATCATCATGACTTCGGGACAAACCGCGTGAAGCTCGTCATTGAACCGGCGCATGAATTCCACCGCGCCCTGATTGACGCCGCGTTCCTTCTGCCCCTGCCAGTAGATGATATTGCTGACCGCGTCGATCCGCAGTCCGTCGATGTGGTAGGTGCTGAGCCAGAAATACGCCGCGGAAAGAAGAAAGCTCTGTACATGACCCTTGTAAAAATCGTAGTTGTAGGAATCCCATTCGCTGTTGGCCATGAAATCGAGGGGGTATTCATAGAGGGGCGTGCCGTCGAAGCGGCCCAGGGCAAAGCTGTCCCGGACAAAATGCACCATTACGAAGTCGAGAATGACGCCGATCCCCTTGTTGTGGCAGATATCGATCATTTTCATGAGCTGCTGCGGGGAGCCGTAGCGGGAAGTGGCGGCAAACATTCCGCTGACGTGGTAGCCCCATGAGCCGTCGAAGGGGTGTTCGGTGAGCGGCATGAATTCAATGTGGGTAAAGCCCTTTTCGAGGGCGTAATCCGCCAGCCGCTCTGCGATTTCATCGTAGGTGTGCCAGCTCTGCTCCGTACTGGAACCGGGCTTGCGGCACCATGCGCCGAGGTGTACCTCGTAGATATTCAGCGGCTTCTCAAAGCAGCGGGAGCGGGTACGCATCCATTCGCCGTCGGTGAAGGAGAAATTGTCTGCCTCCATGATGACCGAGGAATTGTAAGGCCTGCGCTGCCCCATCCGGGCGTAGGGGTCCGCCTTGTCGCAGACCGCGCCGTTGACCTGCCAGACGCGGTATTTATAAAGCTGTCCCTGAACCGCTCCGGGGACAAAGACCGAATACATTCCGAGATTGTCAATTTTGCTCATCGTGTGCGCGTTTTCATTCCACCCGTTGAAGTCGCCGATGACCGCGATTTTCACGGCATAGGGGGCATAAAGGGTGAATCTCACGCCCTGCACCCCGTCCTCAAGGGAAAAATGCGCCCCGAGATGTTGGTGGGCGACCAGCATCCTGCCCGAATAGAACGCATCGAGCAGCCGCCTTCCCACGCGGGTGAATTCGTATTTCAGGTTTCTCATAGCAATATCACCGCGATGTTATTTTTACATACTTATCTATAATATATCATGAGCCAAAAAGCCCGATTTGTCAACCTCTGAGTTGTAAATTTTTTACAGGCGGGGCGTGCGGCGTCCTCTTCCGGCTCCTCTTCTCCAATAAATCCAGTCGCCGGGCGTTGGTATCCTCGCGTCATTGCCCACGAATACCGCCGCCTGTGGCAGATGATCCCCCGCGCTGCGCAATGACGCCTCTTCCCGGAAAGCTGCCCGGATGAACAATAAATAACGCGGAAAGATTGTGTAGAAATCAATCTTTCCGCGTGTTTTTTATTCATATTTTTTTGAGACCAGAGAATAGTTGACAAGATAACTTAATCTCACAGGAGAAAGCGAACCGCTTATTCTCCTGCGGCAGAGCTGAAGCGGATCATCCCCTCTCCGGACATATCCTGACGTGGTGGTGAATGCCAGACGGAATCCCGCCTGCCTGAGAATTTCCTTTGAATTTCCGCCATAGGTACCGTACGGATAGGCAAAATACCTGGAGCCATTGAGTTTTTCCGAAGATTTCTTCAGGTCTTTCACCCCGTATTCCACCGAAACGCCCTGCATCATTCCGCGGTTGTCGGGAATTCCGCCCTGCGCGACAGTTCCACGGTGCATATTGTGAGTGTGCGAATGAAGCTCAATATTCGGCAGCGTGAGCTTATAGGGAAGATTCTTTCTCCAGCTCGTGATGACAAAGGACGTGGCGATGAATCCATACTTGTGCAGTTCCGGCTGAAGCAGTTCAAAGAAATTCTCCTGACCGTCATCTGAAGTCATCACGATACACTTGGCGGGGACATCTATATTCCCGTTAAGCCATTCGTAAAGCTCGTCCATGCTGAGTGTGACATACCCGTTTTCCCACAGCCATTGAAGCTGCGCCCTCACCGATTGTATGGAATGGCTGTTGCTTCCCTTTTTCGGAACGTCCGTTTCGGCGTCATAGAAGAAATGATACATCAGAACCGGTACAAAATCAGCCTTGGGACCGTCATAATTGCGGAAACGCCCGACGTATTCCGGCTCACGGGGGACAAAGTCCGTGTGGAAGGCTGATTTTTCCATGGAAATATCCGACCCGGAAACCACTCCGCAGCAGAGCCGTTCCATCCTGCCGGCCGCTTCAGCCGCCGATGATGAATGGACAGACGCCGCTTCGCCGGCAGAAGCCGAAACATCTCCGGCATAATAAATCCCGCAAAAAACAAATCCCGCCATGGCAAACGCGGCAACCGCCAATAGCCATACAAGCTTCTTAATCAAATCAATCCCTCCGGACAGGCGCTGAATGAATCAGTGCAATGATTTTATGATGATGCAAAACAGTCGTTGACAAGAATACCACGTCAGGTGATGTATCCGCCATTCGGGCAAAGAACCTGTCCGGTAATGAAGGAAGCGTCCTCCGACGCGAGAAAATAAACCGCGCGCGCGGCTTCTTCGGGAGTGCCAAGACGCATGAGGGGCGTATTTTCGGCAAGCTGCCGCAGATCGTCCTCGCTCAGATGCGCGTTCATCTCTGTGTCGATGACCCCCGGCGCGACACAGTTGACCCTGACGCCGGAAGGGCCTACTTCCTGCGCCAGTGCCTTTGTCAGGCCTATGACAGCCGCTTTGGTCGCGGAATACAGCACCTCGCACGAAGCGCCGGCCTGTCCCCACATGGAGGAAAGGTTGACGATACTGCCCCGGTGCTGCCGCAGCATATGCGGAAGAGCCGCACGGCAGCAGAGAAACATTCCGTCCACGTTGACGGCGAAGGTATTCCGCCATTCGTCGTAAGCGATGTCAGTGAAAAGGGACTGGCGGGCGACTGCCGCGTTATTCACCAGAATGTCCACGCCGCCGAGCTGTTCCGAAACGGCGTCGAACATGGCGGCGACCTCTTCGGGACGGGAAACATCCGCCCTGACAGCCATCGCTATGCCGCCTGCCGCGTTGATCTCACGCGCCGCTTCAAAAGCCGGGTCCCGGCTGCAGTTGTAATTGATGACAACCGGGTGTCCCTCAGCCGCGAACAACCGCGCGGTTGCCAGCCCTATTCCCCTTGAAGCCCCCGTCACAAGCACGGTCGGTTTCATCAAATGGCCCCCTTTGCGGAAGAGTGTGGCACGTCAGCCGTGCCAACCAATTGGCGGGATGACGAGTGGCGTTGTGGAGCGTCAAATAGCTTCACTCTATTCAATCGCTTCGCAGCCCGTAAGTTGTCATTTGACGCTTTTTCTGAAAACAAATTCCGTCTTTGGAAATCGCCTGAAAAATGTCTCCCGGTCAAAGCCTTCGCTGCGGACGCGGCGGGAATATAAACTCATCACCCAGATATCCTCGGCGACGCCGTCCGTCACAACCCCGTCCGTTTGATAGGCGATTTTGACAAATCCCAGGCGGGTGTAAGTGCGTATCGCATTGTAATTGGAAGCGCGCACTTCAAGGCGGATTTCATTGAAGCCGCGCTTTCTGGCGTCGTCGATCGTTGCGGTCATCAGCCGGGCACCCCAGCCCATGCCCCTGTAACGCGCGGCAATTCCCACGCCGAGAAAGCCTACGTCGTCCGGCTCATCGCACCGGCGGACGATGTCGCACCAGCCGACCGCCCTGTCGTCGGGCGCAATCAGCAGAAACTGCGGGTAGCCGCAGTCACGGCATCCCCTGATGAACCGGATTATGTCCTCCAGCGGATAGCCGCCGGAAATGGAAAGGAATTTGCCCTCTTTCGCCACCTCGTCGAATGTTTCGCAGTAGGATGCCGCGTATTTCTCAGAGGATCGCACAATTTTTAATTCGTCCATCTTCAGTTGTCCGCGAGAGCCGCCTGCATCATAATGGCGCATTCCAGACGCTTCTTTTCCATTTCGCAGTAAAGGCTGTACGGTTCCAGAATGTCGCCGTTCTTCTCGTTATTGATGGCGTTGCATCCGCCGCTGCAATAGAATCTCGCCCAGCAGTCGCGGCATTTGCGCTTGTTGTAGATGGTCGTGCGGGCGAATTTCTTCTTGATTTCGGTGTTGAATGTGCCGTCGTTGAGATTGCCCATTTTCCACTCTTCATGCCCTACGAACTGATGACAGGGATAAATATCCCCCTGCGGCGTAATGGCGACGTATTCGTTGCCGCAGCTGCACCCTCTCAGGCGGCGGATCGCGCAGGGTCCCTGGTTGAGATCTATCATGAAATGGAAGAAATTGATCTTCTCGCCCGCTTTTTTCATCTCGATGAGTCTGACAGCCAGCCGCTCGTATTCATCGAAAATCCTCGGCAGGTCGGATTCCTGAATAGAGAAATCCAGCTTGGGATCGGAAACGACCGGTTCCTCCGAAAGCTGGTCAAATCCCTGCTCATAGAGGTACAGGATGTCGTTGGTAAAATCAAGGTTGTAACGCGTATAGGTGGCGCGGGCATAGTAATCCTTGTCGCCGCGCTGCGCCACGAGCTTTTTGAATTTCGGCAGGATCCGGTCGTGGCAGCCCTTGCCGCCCCAATCAAGGCGCAGGCGGTCGTTGACTTCCTTACGCCCGTCGATGGAAAGCACGCAGTTGTGCATCTCGCGGTTGATGAAATCGATCTTGTCGTCGTCGAGAAGCAATCCGTTGGTGGTGATGGTGAAGCGGAAAACCTTGCCGCATTCCGCTTCTCTGCTGCGGGCGTACTCTACCGTTTTCCTGACAACATCAAAATTCATCAGCGGTTCGCCACCAAAGAAATCCACTTCCAGATTGCGTCTGCCCACTGATTTTTCGATCAGGAAATCAATCGCCCTGCGCGCGGTTTCCTCACTCATCAGGCAGCGTTCGCCGCCGAATCCGCCCTTGCTGGCAAAGCAGTATTCACAGGCGAGATTGCAGTCGTGGCTGATATTCAGGCACATCGACTTGACCGAGGCGTTGACCATCATATCGGCGAATTGCTCATAATCGTCCGGGGCGTGAAGCTGACCGTTCGCAAACGCCTCGTAAAGCTCGGCATAGGCCGAATCGATGTCCTCGCGGGTGTATTCCGCAAGCGCGTCATAAGCCTCCTCCGGCGTCTTGTCCGTCATGGAACCGTCGGTAAAATCAACCAGTCTGTAGGTGAGGTTGTCCACCACATGAACCGCGCCGCTGTAGACGTCGAGCAGTATATTGTAGCCGTTAAGGCTGTATTTATGTATCATTCTGAGTATCCTTCCTTCGGACGGAATCGGACGCTGTCCCGGAAAAAGAGTACAAAGCCGCCGGATCGGAAGGATCCGGCAGCCCTGTGAAACTCCGCGGACAGGATCTCACGGATCCGCGCCGCATCAATGTATGTCGGTCAATCAGTTCTTCTCGCACTTCTGATTAGCCACAGTGCAGGAAGTCTTGCAAGCGGACTGGCAGGAAGCCTGGCACTCACCGCAGCCGCCCTTGACAGCACTCTCCTTGAGATTCGCCTTGTTGAGCGTCTTGATGTGCTTTTCCATGAAGTAACCCTCCCATCATATCGGTAATACACTTATTATAGCAAATGATTTTTTATATTTCAACCTATAAATCATATTTTTTACACATTGGCTGTTATTCCATAGAGAAGGCCCTATTTCCTGCGCGGTCTGACTCTGTCGGAACCCAGCCAGCCCCCGCATCCGCCCGCAAGCAGCAGGAGAATCAGTTTTACCGCCACGGCAAGGCTGAATGTATCCTCGCCCATCGCAATGCCGATGATCCACGCCCCGACAAAGACCGTCAATCCCACGGCCAGCCCGTAAAACAGCCCTCTGCTGCGCGAAATGGATCCGCAGACCCATCCCCCCGCAAAGCACCCAAGCATCAGCGCCACCACCGACAGCGGAATGACCGCCGACGTCACGATTGATTTCATCACCACGAATACCAGAGAAAACGCCATGACAAAGAGCATCGACACAGCCAGTGACGCTATCAGCCCGAAAAGAAAAGGCTTGCCGATCTTCAGCGCGGGATTCCCGCAGCCGCAGCCTGACGCGAATTTTGAGTTCCTTCCTCTTGCCGAACCTGCACGAGTCATAATAAAAACCTCCCGGACAATTGATTGTGATCGATAAATAGATACTCAATCATCCGGGAGATTATGCTGCTGTTGACTGAAAAATTACTTCTTGAGGAAGGAGAAGAAGCCCTTCTTTTCCTTCTCGCCGTCTTTTTTCTCTTCGGTCTTGGGAGCGGTGCGCTTGGTGTCGTTGCTGCCGATTGCCCACTTCTTGATCTTGAGCTTGTTGCGGTCCGCGCCGGTTTCAATGACGATGTCCTCATCCTTGACGCTGACTACTCTGCCGACAATGCCGCCGATGGTCACAATGGTATCGCCGACTTCGATGCTGTTTCTCATTTCCTCTTCCTTTTTCTTCTGCTTGGACTGAGGTCTGATGAGAATGAAATAGAAGACCGCGATGATAACACCATAGAGAAGAATCATCGTGATCATGCTGCCGGAGCCGCCGGTCTTGCCTGCTTCAGTGCCCGCGAGCGCGAGCGTTTCTATGAAGTTCATGTTTTCTGCCTCCAAAACAAAAATATAAATCATTATATCAGCAAATCGTCAAAAGTGCAAGTCTATTTTTCAATAATAAGGCTGCAAATGTAAATATTCCGTAAACGCGATTTGAAATAATTACAGCCTGCGTCCGAGAATTTCCCTTTGTTCGCGGTAGAATGCCTCATAACGCCCTTCCGCGAGAGCCTGACGGATTTTTTCCATCAGCGTGTTATAAAAATACAGATTGTGCATGACCGTCAGCCGCATGGCAAGCATTTCCCCGCTCTTGATGAGGTGGTGGATGTACGCCCGCGAATGCCTGCGGCAGGTCGGACAGTCGCAGGCTTCGTCCAGCGGCCGTTCGTCGAGCCTGTATTTGGCGTTGTTCATGTTGATGACGCCCTGGGAAGTGAAAATATGCCCGTGGCGGGCGTTTCTGGAAGGCATCACGCAGTCGAAGAGATCGACCCCGCGGTAGACCGCTTCCAGAATATTCACCGGCGTGCCGACGCCCATCAGGTAGCGCGGCTTGTCCTTGGGCATGAACGGCTCCACGGCTTCGATGATCTCATACATGGTTTCGGCGGGTTCGCCCACGGCAAGACCGCCGATCGCGTAGCCATTCAGATCAAGCTCCGCGATTTCACGCATATTCTCCACGCGGATATCCTTGTAGGTACCGCCCTGATTGATGCCGAAGAGCATCTGGTGCCGGTTGATGGTGGAATCGAGGGCATTCAGCCGCTCCATCTCCGCCTTGCAGCGTTTCAGCCAGCGGATGGTGCGGTCGGAGCTTTTTTTGACGTAATCGTAGGGCGAAGGATTCTCCACGCATTCGTCGAACGCCATGGCGATGGTCGAAGCGAGATGCGACTGAATCCGCATACTTTCCTCCGGTCCCATGAAAATTCTGTGTCCGTCGATATGCGAACGGAAATGAACGCCCTCCTCGGTGATTTTCCGGAGCTGCGAAAGAGAAAACACCTGAAATCCGCCGCTGTCGGTGAGAATCGGCCCGTCCCAGCCGGTGAATTTCTGCAAGCCGCCGAGGGTATGGACATTTTCGTCCCCCGGTCGAAGGTGAAGATGATAGGTGTTGCAGAGCTGCACCTGACAGTGAAGCTCTTTAAGGTCGTAAGCGGACACCGCGCCTCGTATCGCGCCGGTGGTGGCGACATTCATGAATGCCGGCATATGCACCGTGCCGTGGACGGTTTCAAAATCCCCCAGCCGCGCGTGTCCTTCCTGTTTGATGATGTTGTACATAGCTTCTCCTGCATTGAATAGAATTAAAACAAATCGCTGTGGCTGCCGGTAGGGGTAAGATAGAGAACCAGCTCGTTTTCAATGATTTCATAAATCAGCAGCCAGTCGGGGGTAATATGACATTCGCGGCATCCCTTATAGCCGCCCGTCAGATCGTGGTCACAGTATTGCGGAGGCAATGCCTCTCCCTTTGCTAATGTATCCACGACCTTTTCCAGCAAGGCAATGTGATAACCGCGCCTGATGGCGAGTTTTAAGTCCTTTTTGAACCTTCCCGAAGCAACGATACTAAGCATCTTCCTCTACCTCTTTCAAAAAATCGGCAAAAGAAGCATACCTTTTGTATTCTTCGGGGTGTGCTTTAAATTCCCTTGCTTCTTCTATAGCCGCCGCGGTATCCGCATTCGGCATTTCGGCAGTAAGCTCAAAGGGGATTCGCTGCTCCCGTACCACTTTTCCGGCAAAAAGATGAAAGGCCGTGCTGACGGAAATGCCTATCTCCTTGCAAAAGCGGTCAAATTCTTTCTTGGTCTTTTCGTCCATTCTGATATTCACGCTGGTCTGTGCCATTCAGATTTCCAGCTTTCCTCCTAGCATTATACGCAAAATGCTATCATTTGTCAATACATTTACAATATCGCCATCGCGTCGCCGAAGGAGAAGAAGCGGTAGCGTTCCGCCACCGCGACCTTGTAGGCGTTCATCACGTTGTCGAAGCCGGCGAAGGCGGACACCAGCATGATCAAGGTGCTTTCCGGCAGGTGGAAATTGGTGATGAGTCCGTCGATCACCTTGAACTGATAGCCGGGATAAATGAAAATCTGCGTCCAGCCGTCGGAGGGCAGAATTCTGCCGTCCTCCACAGGGCAGGATTCCAGCGTGCGGCAGCTGGTGGTGCCGACGGAAATGACCCTGCCGCCGTGAGCGTGGGTTTCGTTGATGAGGTCGGCGGTTGCCTCCGGCAGGCAGTAATGCTCGGAATGCATGACATGATTCGTCACATCGTCCACCTTGACGGGGCGGAAGGTGCCAAGCCCGACGTGGAGCGTAACATAGCCGATCTTCACGCCCTTCGCGCGGATCCTGTCAAGCAGCTCATTGGTAAAATGCAGTCCGGCGGTCGGCGCGGCTGCCGAGCCGAGTTCGCGGGAATAGACCGTCTGGTAGCGTTCCTTATCTTCCAATTTCTCGGTGATGTAGGGCGGCAGGGGCATCTGTCCGATGCGGTCGAGCACCGGGAAGAATTCGTCCTCACATTCAAACCGCACGATCCGGTTGCCGTCCTCCAGCACTTCGATGACCTCGCCGGTCATCAGCCCCTCGCCGAACACAAAGCGGCTCCCGACCTTTGCGCGCTTGCCGGGCTTGGTCAGGCATTCCCAGACCTTCTGCTCCTTCTGGGTCAGCAGCAGGAATTCGTTGACCGAATCCCCGCCTTCCTTCACCCCGAATATCCTCGCCGGCAGCACCCGCGAATCATTGACGATCAGGCAGTCGCCGGGGTTCAGATAATCGATCACGTCGCGGAATATCCGATGCTCCAGCGCGCCGGTTTTCCTGTCCATGACCATCAGGCGGGAGGAATCCCGCGGCTCGACGGGGTGCTGCGCGATCAGCTCCTGCGGAAGGTCGTAATAAAAATCGGAGGTTTTCATAAATCAGTCAATCCTTTTTTGTTCAAAGTAACGCGCACGGCACAAAAACCGTTTGCATATTATGGGTAAAAACAAGAAAAATCAGGCAAAATCCGCGATTTGCCGCAAAGCCCTTGACATTTGGCGATTATGCGTTATAATAATTCTAAAGACGATAAAATAAACAGAATTCTGATAGAGGTGCGGCATTCAAAAGAGTATCACCGGTCGAGGCAGCCATTTGCCGTCGGCAGGCCGGCGAAAAAGGTTGTGCCGCCGAAGGGCTTGTCCGTATGGCAGGGCATGCGCCTGGGTGTGCGGTCAACAGCCGCGCAACTGTCATCATGCGT
>CADCON010000176.1 GCA_902803035.1 uncultured Ruminococcus sp. | reverse complement strand
GCGCTGCGGCAGACCTTGGTCGGGTCCACGATGCCGAGGGAGATCATGTCGCCGTAGGTGTCGTTGGCGGCGTCATAGCCGAAGTTGACGTTGTCGGACTCGGCGACCTTGTTGAGGATGACCGCGCCCTCGACGCCGGCGTTCGCGGCGATCTGCATGATGGGGCTCTTCAGGGCCTTGGCAACGATCGCGGCGCCGGTCTTCTCGTCGCCGTCCAGCTCGCCGAGGAGCTTCTCTGCGGCCTTGGAGGCCAGCACGTAGGCGGTGCCGCCGCCGGGGACGATGCCCTCGGCCACGGCCGCGCGGGTGGCGTTCAGCGCGTCCTCGATGCGGAGCTTCATTTCCTTCATCTCAACCTCGGTAGCGGCACCGACACGAACAACGGCTACGCCGCCAGCGAGCTTGGCAAGTCTTTCCTGAAGCTTTTCCTTGTCAAATTCGGAAGTGGTTGTTTCAATCTGAGCACGGATCTGGGATACCCTCGCCGAAATATTATCCTTATCGCCCGCACCGTCAACAATGGTGGTGTTTTCCTTGGTGATCTTCACCTGACGGGCGCGTCCGAGCTGATCAAGAGAGGTTTCACTGAGCTGGAGTCCAAGCTCGTCGCTGATGACTGTGCCGCCGGTCAGAATGGCGATATCCTGCAGCATTTCCTTGCGTCTGTCGCCGAAACCGGGAGCCTTCACGCATACGCAGGTGAAGGTACCCCTGAGCTTGTTGACAATAAGGGTGGAAAGGGCGTCGCCTTCAACATCCTCCGCAATGATGACCAGCTTTCTGCCCATCTTGACGATCTGCTCCAACAGGGGAAGAATCTCCTGAATGGAAGAAATCTTCTTGTCGGTAATAAGAAGAAGCGCGTCGTCAATGACAGCTTCCATCTTGTCAGTGTCCGTGACCATGTAGGGAGAAATGTATCCTCTGTCAAACTGCATTCCTTCCACAACATCGATGTCAGTCTTGGCGGTCTTGCCTTCCTCAACGGTAATGACGCCGTCGGTGCTGACCTTCTCCATCGCCTCCGCAATCAGTGCGCCAATGGTTTCATCAGCGGAAGAAACGGAAGCAACCTTTGCGATGTCGGCGGAGCCGTTGACGGGCTGGGAGTTCTCCACGACCGCCTTGACAGCCGCTTCCACTGCCATTGCGATGCCCTTCTTGACAAACATCGGATTGGCGCCGCCCGTGACATTCTTCATGCCTTCGCGGATAAGTGCCTGTGCCAGAAGGGTCGCGGTGGTAGTACCGTCGCCCGCTACGTCGTTTGTCTTGGTGGCGACTTCCTTGACGAGCTGTGCGCCCATATTCTCAAAGGGATCCTCAAGCTCGATTTCCTTGGCGATGGTGACGCCGTCATTGGTGATGAGCGGTGCGCCGTACTTCTTGTCGAGAACAACATTTCTGCCCTTGGGGCCGAGAGTGATCTTGACGGTATCAGCAAGCTGGTTAATGCCTGACTGGAGGGACTTGCGGGCGTCCTCTCCGTAAAGAATGATTTTTGCCATGATTGTATCCTCCTGAAAAATCAATTACCTGTTATTCACATACCGCGAGAATATCGCCGATGCGGACGATCACATATTCCTCGCCGTCGATTTTGACTTCGGTGCCGGAATACTTGCTGGTGAGCACCTTATCGCCGGGCTTGACGGTCATTTCAATCTTCTCGCCGTCGACAACCCCGCCGGGTCCCACTGAAATCACTTCGGCAATCTGGGGCTTCTCTTTGGATTTTGCCGTCAGGATAATGCCTGCCGCGGTGGTTTCCTCTGCTTCGACCATTTTGAGAACAACTCTGTCGGAAAGCGGTCTGATAGTCATAAAAAATCTTCCTTTCACTGCGGAGCGGTGCTTCGCATTATTTTACTGATTTGCCGCTCAGGTTAACGCCTGCATCGGTTAGCACTCATCGTTTCCGAGTGCTAATTAGTATTATAATACGTTTCTCAAAAAAATCAACCCCTTTTTACACATTATGACCTCTATTTTACAATTTTTTCATAATAGAGCGTCTTTGCGTACTCATTCTTTATTATTTTGTAAATTTCCAAATACTTATTGACCTGATCATTCGGATGTGATAGAATATTTTTTAGTATCTTTATGGCTTTCTACACTGATTTATGAAGGAGTGCTGCAAAAATCATGCATAAACGTTTCCTTCGCCGGACGGCTTTGCTGCTGACCGCGATGCTGCTGCTTCTGTGCTGCGGCTGCGACTTCAACACCACCGTCATTACGGACGCCGATTCGCCCGATACCGTATCGGATGCTTTCTTTTCTTCACTCAGACAGAAGGATTTTGAAAAATGCGATGACTGTCTGGCGGACAGTGCCACTATCCGGGTCACCGACAACTCGGAATCCGGATTTACTGATATTCTCGTGGATTTTTACCTTGGCAAGCTGCAGTATCAACCGGTTGGCAGCGCGGATATTTCAGGCATAAAGGCAGTCAGGAAAATCCGCGTGACAACGCCTGACAAGGCCGCCTTTCTGGAATGGTTCAAAAGCAATAAGTATTCTGTCGAAAAGCAGTATCTGAAGGAAAACAACCTTTCCACTCTTGATCATCAGAATCCGGATGATATCAGAAAGTTCATGAATTTTGCCGTTAACGAATACGCCGGATCTGCCGCGATGAAAACAACGGAACTGGAACTCCGGTTTGTTCTTGAGGACAACCGCTGGCTGATCATCGGCGACAATGAACTTGTCAGCGCGATATATGGAGGATGCTCAGATGAAAACCAATAAAAACGGAAGATCCATGACGTCAACCGCGCTTTTCTTTTCGCTGAGCGTCATGATGGTGCTGAGCCTGAGCCTGCTGGCGTTTGCCCCTTCTTCCGCAAAAAAGGAAATCAGCATGACAAAGGATCTCGCGTCATCCTTTGTGAATAATCAGGCAAATGAATTCATTTCGGACTTTACGGGGCTTGAAAATATCAAAGTTCTTCCCTATGATTTTACCGCCCCGCAAAACAAGCCGGACAATAACAATTATTTTACCGACGGCCAGAAAAAATGCTACAGGGACAACACCATTGAAGTGACGCTGTGGACTGAAAAAGGCAAACGCTACGGGGCAAAGGCATTCTTTGCCGAGGTAAAAATCAAGCACCCTTCCCAGTTCCGCAGACAGTGGTCTAACGGGGATTATAATTCAACCAAGAATCAGTATCCTACTACCATGTTCGCCAATTCCAACGGCGTGGTGGGTATGTCAGCGGATTTCTACAAGCACAGGAAATACGGGATTATCGTACAGTACGGCAATCTTCTGTGTGATAAGAGAACCGGCCATTCACTCGATGTCCTGGTGGTCGATTATGAAGGC
>CADCON010000175.1 GCA_902803035.1 uncultured Ruminococcus sp. | reverse complement strand
CGCGCCCCCGATGTACGGTCAGCCCGTGCCGCAGCAGTTCGCGCCCCCGATGTACGGTCAGCCCGTGCCGCAGCAGTTCGCGCCCCCGATGTACGGTCAGCCCGTGCCGCAGCAGTACGCGCCGATGTACGCGCAGCCTGTCGTTCCGAAGGTAGTTTTTGACAAAAAGATGTTCCGCAAGCATTGTACACGCGTGGGACTCATGCTCATGGCGGATCAGGGACTGATGTTTGCGGTGCAGATAGTGGTTGTCTTGGTGGCGGCGGTGGTTCTTGCCGTTGTGAATCACGGCTTTGCGTCAAATGATCCGACGCAGTTGGTGGGCTCGCTTCTTACGCCGGTCATGCTGGCGGGAGGGCTTTCGGCCATTGCGGGTAATATGCTGCCTTCCGCTCTCCATCTCCGCAAATGGCAGTATCGCTTCACCGATCCTTTCAAGGGCGACAAGCTCAGCCCCGGCTTTGTATTGGTCGCGCTGCTCACCGCTCTGGGACTCAACAGCGCGTGGTGCTATTTCTACTATTATGCCAAGGCGTGGCTGGATGATTTCATCGGGATACATCCCGACACGGCCGAAACCATCTACACCCCCGAAACAATGCCTCTGGCGGGAATGATCTTCATGCTTTTGTGGATATGCGTGATCGCGCCGGTCACCGAGGAATATATGTTCCGCGGGGCGATGCTGAAAACGCTTTCCAAATACGGCGCGGGATTCGGCATTGTCGCGTCGGCGTTTGCCTTCGGACTCATGCACGGCAATCTCACCCAGACCCCCATGGCTTTTCTGATCGGGCTGGTCATGGGATATGTCGCCGCCAAATCCGGCAATATCCGCCAGACAATATTTATTCACATCGTCAACAATGTGATTGCGTCGTTGCCGCAGATTCTCAGGTATTTCCTTCCCGGCTGGTTGGGGTATTATGAACGATACGTGGAGTATTTTGATTATTTCACCATGATATTCGCAGGCTTTGCGCTGATCTGGTTCGTTGTCAGAAGGTCGTCGGGGCTCAGCGCGCGCAGACAGAGAGAAGCCTTTGAGCTGGAGAGAATTTCCGGCGCGGAGCGCGCATGGATGCGCCTTGAGATACCCGCGGAGAGAAGGCTGCCGCAGCTCGGCTCCGTCAGGCATAAATTCTGCCACTTCCTCACGTCGGGCGGCATGATCTTCTTCGAGGCCGTGTGCCTGTTTACGATACTTGTCTATACCCTGTATCCGTATATTACAGGGAAACCCGTCGGCGGGTTTGGTTTTTAGTGTAGCAAAGGATGATTGGTCATCATGAGAAAATCAGTAATGCTTTCGGCGGTTGTCTGCTGCGCCATTTGCCTGCTGCTTCTGGCGGGTTGTTCCGCCGGGGAAGAAAAGAAAAGTGACTATACGGAAATCATGAATGGCAGGCTGGTTTCGTTTACCGATTGCGTGAATGATTTCTGCGATACCCTGGATGAAATGGCCGGCAGCGAGAGCGCGCCTTCCGACCGTCAGATCGCGGCGTTATCCGACAGGCTTGACAGACTGGAAAAAGCCTGCGACGGTCTTGCGGGATTGCAGGCCCCGGCGGAATACGCCTCCGCCCAGTCGGCGCTGAATGAGGCGGTCGCCGATTACAGGGCTGCTTTTGAAAAATGCCGCGCGCTGCTGGAATTCTTCCGGACTTACGACGAGCAGTATCACGCGTTCGGCAGTCCGGATGAAGGCAGAGCGGAAATAGAGAAAAAAGAACGCGCGCTCTTCGATGAATTCGCGCAGGCGATGAAAAAAGCGACGGATTCCTTCCGCGCCGCCTGCGGGGATTTTGAAAACGCGACGAAGGAAGAATAACTGAATCTTTTACAGGGAAGTGACAATTGTGTCCGAATTGGAGGAAAAGGCTGTCAAAGCCGGGAAGGCGGACAAGACAAAGAAGAAAAAGCCGGAAAAGAGATATAATCTTCCCAGACATAAGTTCTGGTTCGGCATAGGCAAACCGCTGACAATGGCGTATCTCAAGATCATCGCCGGATTCAGGCGCACCAGGAACGATCTTACGAAACGTCCCTATATGATACTCTGCAATCACGCCTGCGATCTGGATCCGCTCATGGTGATCGATTCGGTGCCGGGAGTGGTTCACGCGCTGGCGAGCGACCATCTCTTCAAGCACCCCGTTTTCGGCAAATTCGTGGCGCATATCGCCGGGCCGATTCCGATCGTCCGCGCGCAGATGGATCTGAAATCCATCAAGGAAGCGATGCAGGTCAGAAAGGATGGCGGCAGCCTTCTGATTTTTCCGGAAGCCAACTGCTGTTTTTCTTCCAAAACCAGCTATATCGCCCCCGCGATTGCCAAGCTGGTCAAGCAGTTCAGGATGCCGCTCGCGCTCTTCAATGTCAAGGGGAGCTATCTGACCCGTCCGAGATGGAGCTGCTCATGGAGGAAGGGAAGAACCACCTGCGAGCTTGTGCGGGTCATAGAGCCTGAGGAGCTTGCCGAAATGTCGGTGGACGAGATTTACGACGCGATCTGCGATGCGCTCAGCTTCAATGAGATGGAATACCAGCGTGAGAAGCACGTGAAATTCAAGGGTCACGACCTTCTCGACGGCGCGGAGAGAATGCTTTTCCAGTGTCCGGAATGCGGCAGGCTGATGACCATGAAGAGCGAGGGCGACAGCATATACTGCACCGAATGCGGCTACAAGGTGACCATGAACAGCGAGGGCTTCTTCGAGGGGGAGAATGTGATCTTCGATTCCTTCGACCGATGGGACGACTGGCAGCGCGAGCAGGCGGCGAAGCTGGTGAGCGAAGGCCGATTCGACGCGACAGGTCAGCAGCCGCTCCTATTCACGCCGGTCAACGAGCTTTACAAAGCAAGGCGCGCCTCCAAGAATGTGCTGCTGGGCGAGGGAAGCCTTGCCTTGTACAGCGACAGGATAGAATTTGTCACGGACAACGCTTTTGAAACGGATGAAGAGGGAAATGCCGTCAGCGTCGGCCCGAAGACATTTGTGTGGACATTTGACGAGATATCCAAGCTGAGCTGCGTTCACAAGAACCGCATTCAGATAGCGGTCGGAGAGAAGGATTATTTTGAGATTCACTCGAGGAACACCTACCGTTCGGCCTATGCCTACATGATTTACTTCTATTGTCTGAAGCGTCACGCGCAGGGCAAGCCGCTGGATTTCTTCGGAATGTGATTTCCTATTGCGTATATAACATTATAAAAACCCCGGACAATTTATGACCAATGTTCATTCGGGGTTTTTATTGTTTTTTTGAGGGATAAATGTGCAAATAATGAAAAAGGAAAGATATAATGAAAAAAAGAGCTGTTTCGATCGTTCTGATCGTATTCCTGTTAACCGCGCTCATACCTGACGGAGCGGCCAAGAGGGTGTATGCCGCTTCATCTGACGAGCTTAATCAGTCGTCTGTTTTTCTGAAGCAGACCGAGAGCGGCACCTGTACGCTGTTTTCCGTGGTTATGATGATCAGGCGCGCCGCGATATTGCTGGGCGATCACGATTGGGCGTCCATTACAGCGACGGAAGTAAAAAAGGTTGCGTGGTCTTCCGACGGGCTGAGCGCGGATTTTTCCTACAAGCATAACGGCATTACTTATCGGGTCAGGCGGGGGAATCTTCCGCGCTTTGATGATGAGAACAACGCGAACAAGCAAAAACTCATCTCGCTGCTGAAGGAACACCCGGAGGGCATTGCCATCTACAGGAATTACGCGCCCAAACACGCCGTGTTGCTGACGGATTATACCGACGGCGAGTTTTACTGCGCGGATCCCGCCAGCGGAATTGCAGCGGGGCGCATACCAGCCAGCAAAGCCTATTCGGTGACGACGGAGAACGCGAAGAGATATTGGTATGTCACGACGTCCGGCAGCGCCGGGCAGACCCGTTCCCTTCAGTCCGTCAATGATCCCGACAGCTTTAAGGCTTCATTCAGCCGCACCCTGAGCGTCAAGAGTTCGGGCTATATGAATGGCGATGACGTCAGGTATATTCAGTACTGCCTGAAATATCTCGGTTATACCATCCACACAGACGGGTACTACGGTCCCGCTTCGGCTGCCGTTGTCAAGAAATTCCAGTCCGAACACAGCGTTTCCCCGGCGGACGGACAATGCAGCAGGGTCACATGGACAGCCATAGAGAACGCTGTCAATGACAAGAAGCAGACCGGAACCGACTGTTCCTTTACGACGTCGCTCAAGTCGCCGCAGGTGCAGAATACCGCGGTCGGACTGACCGCGACCGGCGGCGAAAAATACAAATTCTACAGTGAATGCGGCGGCACATGGACCCGCATTCAGGATGTTTCCACCAGCAATTCCTGCACCTGGAAGCCCGTAAAGGCAGGCACCTACCATCTTTACGCGGATGTCATGGACAGCAGCGGCCGTATTCTGATCTGCCGCAAGATGACCTATGTCATTACGGAGGCCTCTCTTTCGGTAAGCGTCGCATCTCCGCAGGAAGCGGGAACCGTCATCAGACTGACCGCCAACGGCGGCGATAAGTACAAGTTCTACAGCGAATTGGACGGCGCGTGGGAACGCATTCAGGATGTTTCGGACAAGAATGCCTGTGACTGGAAGCCTGTCAGAGCCGGTACATATCAGGTTTATGTCGATGTGATGGACGCGGCCGGCAGTCTCCTGATCTGCAAGAAGATGACGTATGTCATCAACGGGGCGACCTTCACCGCCAGTCCGTCATCGCCGCAGGAACTTGGCGCTACCGTCAGACTCACTGTGAAGGGCGGCAGGAAGTACAAATTCTACAGCGAATGCGGCGGAACGTGGAAGCTGATTCGGGATGTTTCGGAGAAGAATGCCTGTGACTGGAAGCCTGACAAAGCCGGAACGTATCATGTCTACGCCGATGTGATGGACGACAGCGGCAATCTGGTGATTTCCAGGAAGCTGACCTATGTCATTGTGAAGGCGTCCATAACGGCGGGGGCGGCTTCTCCGCAGGAGGTGGGAACGGCCATCCGGCTGACCGCTTCGGGCGGCGAGAAGTACAAATTTTATACCGAATGTGACGGAACAAGGAGCGTCATTCAGGACGTTTCCACCAAGAACGTCTGCAGTTGGAAGCCATCCAAGGCCGGAACCTATACCCTTTGCGCGGATGTCATGGACAGCAGCGGCGAGCTGCTGACCTGCAAGGAGATGACCTATTCCGTTATCAAGACCATGCTGACCGCGTCGGTTGCTTCTCCGCAGGAGCCGGGAACGTCTGTCAGGCTGACCGCTTCGGGAGGAGAAAAGTACAAATTCTACTATGAATGTGGGGGGACGTGGGGCGTTATCCGCGATTCCTCCACACAGAACACCTGTGACTGGAAGCCGGAGAAAGCCGGAACCTATCACCTTTACGCGGATATCATGGACGGCAGCGGCCAACTGCTGATTTGCCGCAAGCTGACCTTTGACATCGTCAGGGCGACCTTCACGGCGAATCTCGTTTCCCCGCAGGATACCGGAACCACTATCAGACTCACCGCGTCGGGTGGCGAGAAGTACCAATTCTACAGCGAGCGCGGCGGCGTGAAGCGCACCATTCAGGACGTTTCAACCAGGAACACCTGCGACTGGAAGCCGGACACCGAAGGCACATATACCCTGTATGCCAATGTCATGGACGGCAGCGGCAATCTGCTTTCCTGCCGTGAAATGAATTATGTCATCAGGAAGGCGGAATTCAGGGCCTCCATCGCCGCGCAATACGTTTCCCCGCAGAACGCCGGCACGACGATCAGGCTGTCGGTCAACGCTACGGGAACCCAGGGCAGCGTCAAGTACAGATTCTACAGCGAATGCGGCGGGGTCTGGACAAGACTCAGGGATTACTTTACCGATTCAAGCTATTATTGGCACGCCACCACCGTGGGTGATCATACCCTCTACTGTGACGTCAAGGATGGCAGCGGCAAGGTGATCTGCGTCAAGCTGAACTATCAGATTGCCAAGGGAACGGATTTTGTCGCCGATCTCAAAGCCAATGCCGTTTCCGGTGAAACGGGCAGCCAGATGACCCTCTCGGCCGGTACGCTTAACGGCAGCGGGGAAGTGAGCTATAAATTCTATTGCGAAAGAAGCGGCGAGTGGACCACCCTGTGGGATTACGACGCCAATTCCACGCTTAAGTGGACGCCGGAGAAGGCCGGCGATTACCATGTGTATGTGGACGCGAAGGACGCGAAGGGGCATTCCGCGAGCAAGCGTCTGAACATAAGCGTCGCGGCGGGGCCGGTCAGAATCGTGTCGTTTACCTCCGATGTGGCTTCTGTGTTCACAGGCGCGCCTGTCACGCTGAAATGCGACACAATCGGCGGGCAGGGCGCGGTGAATTACAACTTCTACAGCGAATGCGGCGGCGTCTGGAAGAGGATCCGCGAATTCGACACGGAGAACAGCGTCATCTGGAAGCCGGCAAAAGCGGGCGCGTATAATGTCTACGTTGACGCGATGGATTCGTCAGGCACGGTGGAATGCAGAAGGCTGAAGATCAATGTGATGGACGAGCTGAAAGCGACAATGACCGCGAATGCCGATTCGCCGCAGAACGCCGGCAGGACTGTACTGCTGAGTGTCAATGCCACAGGCGGCACCGGTTCGTACAGGTATCAATTCTACAGCGAGTGCGGCAGCGTGTTGACCAAGCTGTGGGATTACGATAAGGCCAGCACCTACGAATGGCACGCGACAACGGTCGGCACGCACACGCTCTACTGCGATGTGATGGACAGCAGCGGGAAGACCGTGCGCGCCAGCCTCACCTACCAAATCGTCAAGGGAACCGCCTTTGTCGCCGATCTCAATGCCAACAGGCTTTCGGGGCAGTACACCGGGACGCAGATCAAGCTGACCGCCGGCTCTTACAACGGCAGCGGGACGGTCAAATATAAATTCTATCTGGAGAAGGACGGAAGCTGGACCAAACTGAGCGAATACACGACGGAAAAAACCATTGTCTGGACTCCGTCGGTAGCGGGATTCTATAATGTCTTTGTTGACGCGAAGGACGAAAAGGGCAAGTGCGCCAGCAAGAGAATCTGCTTCACGGTGGAATCCGGCACCCCGCTGAAAATCAAATCGTTCACGGCGAATCCGTCCGCCCCCACAAAGGGAAGTTCTGTGAAGCTGACCGGCGCGTCGACGGGAGGAGCATCGCCGGTGCAGTACAAATTCTACTACAAGTTCAACGACACGACGGTTGTGCTGAAGAATTATTCCACGGCGAAGACCTGCACCTTCACGCCGAAAAAAGCCGGAACGTATTATGTCTATATGAACGTCACCGACGGCAAGAAGAACACCCAGACCAAGAAAATCACCCTCACCGTAAAATAGGATTCCTCCGTTTCTCAATGATGCATCAACCCCGCCGCCCTCCGGACGCTTCCATGCGCCGGACGACGGCGGGGTTTGTCCCGCTTTTCTCGCAAAAGCCATTCAAAAATGAAAATCTTTCCAACAGGGAGTTGATTATTGGCTT
>CADCON010000174.1 GCA_902803035.1 uncultured Ruminococcus sp. | reverse complement strand
CTGTCGCCCAGCTCACATTCCGACAGTCCCGTCGCGTCGATCTTGAGCACGGCGAGGTCGGAGCGCACGTCGTAGCCGATGACTTTGGCCTCGTATGTCTGACCGTCGCTGGTGATAACCGATACGTTGTATTTGCTGCTGTCGCCGATGACGTGTGAATTGGTGACGATGTATCCGTCGGAATTGATAATGATGCCGGAGCCTTCGCCGCTGTTGGAATTCATGTAATTGATGTTGTCCACGGTGATGACGCTGACAATGGAGGGACGCACCTTGGCGGCAACCTGAGCGGGAGTGAGAAGCTCTCCGCTGCCGTTGATCGTGGTGTCGGTCTTGGGCGATTCGACTTCGTTGAAATCAACGGCGCTGTTGTCAGACTTGACCGTGTCGGAAGTGTTGTCCTCTGTTCCATTGCCGCTGAAAAGTACAATACCGCCCACTCCCAGAAGCAGCACGGCAAGCAGAACGGCCACAATGGCAACGGCAATCTTGCCGCCGGATGATTTCTGAGGCTGCTGCGTCTGATACGGAATGGGGGTTTGGGACTGCGTATAGCCGTATGCGTTGTTCTGTCCCTGAACGGGAGGACGGTAGCCTGTGGTCTGTCCCTGGTTCTGAGGGCGGTAGCCATTTGGCATATTGGATTGATTCATACATGATTCCTCTTTTCAATTAATGATAATAGAGTATTATCTGCTATCCGTCATACTTTGCCCATATGATGAATACGCGATAACAATGCGAAAGAATTGAGAAGCCGGAAACGCGTCAGGCGTGCTCTTCATCGATTGGCTTTTTGGAGCGCGAAGAGCCGTGGGTGCCTTCGCTCGCTTCGGGCAGCGTGAAGATGATATTGCAGAAATTGCCCTCAGAGCCTTCCGCGTGAATCCTGCCGCCGTGGAGCGTGACGATGGTCTTGACGATATACAGTCCCAGACCGACGCCCTGCCGGTCGAAGCTGCGGCTCTTGTCGGTCTTGTAGAACCGCTCGAAGATATGCGACAGCTCTTCGGTGGAGACGCCTATGCCGCTGTTGGCGATGCTGACGGTGACCACCTTGTTCTGTACGGTTGCGCTGACCCTGATGTAGCCGCCGTCGTTGGTGAATTTCACAGCGTTGTCAAAGAGATTGTAAAGCACCTGATGAATGAGGTCGGCGTCGCCGTTCACGGTAATGACGTCGAGGTCTTCCAGCCCCTGAATGTCTATGTGCTTTTCCTCTATGCGGTGTTCAAAGGAGAGAAGCGCGCGGAAAATGACCTCCGAAAGGTTGAATCGCTGCTTTCTCAGCTTCATGGCGCCGCTGTCAATGCGCGACAGATCGAGCATGGAACGCACAAGACGGGCGAGCCGCTTGGTTTCGTCGGAGATAATACGCAGGTATTTGTCCTGCTGCTCATAGGGAATGGTTCCGTCTAGCAATCCGTTGACATAGCCGGAAATATTGGTCATCGGCGTTTTCAGCTCATGCGAGATATTGGCGATAAAGCTGCGGTTGATGGTTTCGCTCTCGGCGAGCTTGGCGCCCATTTCATTCAGGGCGTCGGCGAGCTGGCCGACTTCGTTTTCGCTCTTGAAATCAATTCGCATGGAAAAGTCGCCGTCAGAGAATTTTCTGGCGGCGGCGACCATCTGTCTGAGCGGACGGACCTGCCGGTAGGTGAGCATATAGACCATCAGGAAGGAAATGGACGCGGCAATCACCGCGGCATAAAAGACGGTGCGGATGACGTCATTGCGGAATTCGGAGATGGTCGAGGCGGAAGAGGCCACAAAGACGAATCCCACGGTCTGTTCCAATCCGTCGTTGCCGACGGCGGCGAACGGAACGGCGACGATGAAATGACTCTGGTCATAAATCCCGCCCAGCCGGTCTGTGGTGCGGTATTCCTTGACTCTGGCGGCGGCGTTGATGACAGCGGGGGAGATGGAGGTTTTCTGATGACGGCACTTGAATTCCTCATTGTCGGGCGTATCCGCGTGAAGGTATTCCTCGGAACAGATGACCGTCGTTCCCTGCGCGTCCACGATGAAGATATCCGCGCCGCAGCTTGAGCTGAGAATGCCGAGCGTCGAGCGCAGCTTTTCCTTGCCGGCGTCGGTAAAGACGTATTTGATGGTGGGATTGACCCCGATATCCACGCCCTGCATGGGAACCGGAATAATATACGCGTTCATGCGGTCCGCGACGATATGGGCGTTGTCGGCAAGCTGCTGCTGCTTTTCGCTTTCCCAGCGTTGGGAGATGACGGCTGACATGATGCTTCCGAAGATGACCAGACTGCAGATAAGCACCAGCCATGTGACAATAAGGTATTTGGTAAAAAGCGAACGGGAAATAATATGCTTCAGCTCGTTGAAAAGAGTAAGGATTCTGGAGGAAATTCCCCGTTTTTTCAGCGTTCCGCTTTTGCGGGCAGCTCCGAAACCGTCGTTTGCGTTGCCGCTTATGGGTTCATTTTCGTACGGCATAGCAGAGATTATTTCACTTCAAATTTGTATCCGACGCCCCAGACCGTCTTGAGCGACCACTGATCACTGACCCCTTCGAGCTTCTCACGCAGGCGTTTGACGTGTACGTCAACGGTGCGGCTGTCACCGTAATAATTGAAGCCCCACACCTCGTCGAGAAGCTGATCGCGGGAAAATACGCGGTTGGGATTGCTCGCCAGATGATAGATAAGCTCCATCTCTTTCGGAGGGGTGTCCACCTGTACGCCGTTGACCTTCAGCTCGTAATTGTTGAGATTGATAGAGAGCTTGTCGAAGGTGACCACCCTTTTTTCGTTGGGATCCTGCTTGCCGCTTCTGCGGAGAACCGCCTTGATGCGGGCGATCACCTCTTTGGTTTCAAAGGGCTTGACCACATAATCGTCCGCGCCGAGATCAAGACCGAGAACCTTGTCGAATGTTTCGCCTTTGGCGGTGAGCATGATGATAGGGCACTGGGACTTCTTGCGGATTTCGCGGCAGACCTGGAAGCCGTCCTGCTCCGGGAGCATGATATCCAGAAGAATGATGTCGGGATTCTCCTGATCAAAGCATTCTACCGCCTTCCTGCCGTCATTGGCGATCGTGACGGTATATCCCTCTTTTTCGGCGTAAAGCCTGAGAAGCTCACAGATATTCTGATCATCGTCCACAATAAGTATTTTTCCTGTTTCCATACTAGCATTCCTGCCCTTCCTTAATGATATTGATTCATTTATTCAATTAGGTTATATATCTGATTATACATTCCCTATCCAACCATTATATACCTTTTTTTGGAAAATTGGTTGAATTTTTATTAATAGTCCGCGATAATTTATTCCGCGTTTTTTGTGTGATTTGTTTTTCCGGCGAGCGGCGACACCGATACCGGCTTTGAGAAAAAGGTGAAGCTGATGGCGCCGTGGGGACAACTGCCGACGCATTTCCCGCACCTGATGCATTCGGGGGAATTACATGACGTGACGGGATTGACCGCCATCGGACAGACGCCGGCGCATTGTCCGCAGCCGACGCACCTGTCGCCCGCGACCCGCAGCCTGACGGCGGACACGCGGCTGAAAAGGGCATAGAACGCCCCGAGCGGGCATAGATAGCGGCAGAACGGGCGGCAGATGACCACCGAAGCGGTCAGGATCGCGATCAGCACCAATGCCTTCCAGGTGAAGATCCAGCCCAGAAGCCCGCGCAGCCGGCTGTCGGCAGCAGCGAGCCATATGCCCGAAAGCGTCCCTGACGGGCAGACATATTTGCAGAAGAACGGCGTCCCCCTGAATACAAACGGCAGCACCAGCACCATGGCGAGAAGAACTGCGTATTTGACGTACCGCAGCTTGTCATCACCTCGGAATGTGCGGAGCTTGGCGGGAGAGGGTACCCTGTAGAGAAGATCCTGCAAGAAGCCGAACGGACAGAGGAAGCCGCAGATCACCCTTCCGAGAGCCGCTCCGAAGAACAGCAGCAGCCCCAGCACATAGGCGGGAAATCTGAATTTCCACGCTGAAACGGCATTCTGGAGCGAGCCGACCGGACAGGCACCCAGAGCGCCGGGGCATGAGTAGCAGTTCAGACCGGGAACGCAGACCGTCTTGAGAGAGCCGTCGTAAATCCGGCCGGTGAAGAAGCCGGAGATGTGCGCATTCTGCAGCAGGGCTGCCGCCGCCTGAATCAGCGTTCTCTTTTTGTTATCCAATTCCTATGCACTCCAGACATATTCTGATGGCCTTGGCCAGCACCTGAACGTGCTGACCGGCTGCCGCTCCCGCGCTGATCAGAGCCGCGCTGGCGGCAAGCAGCACGGCGGTCGCCGCGTTTCTCCGCGCGTTCATCGGTTCAGATAGGAGAGAATGATGCTTTCCCATTCCCCATAGGAATTGGAGCCGATAACCGACTCATCGGAAAGCACATTCCCCTGGCCGTCCGTGAAGAAGGTGGTGGGCACGTAGCCGCTCTGGAATCTGTCGAACGCCGCGCATGAGCGGATCATCGGATAGGTAATTCCGTTCTGGCTGACAATGTCGCTGACGCCGTCTTCATCGCTGAATACGCCCACGATTACCAGCCCCTCGGACTGATATTTGTCATACAGTTTCTGCAGGTCGGGCAGTTCACTGCGGCAGGGGCCGCACCACGGCTCCCACATATTGAACATGACCACCTTGGCGTGGGCGAAGTTGTCCATGGTCACTTCGTTTCCCTTCATATCCTCCGTGGAAAAGCTGAAAGATTCGGATTGCGTCTGCGCGGACCGTGTCTGTCCGGTGGAGCTGCTGTCGGTGAGATTCCTCTGCTCCGGATAGCAGCCGGACAGAAGGAGCAGGGATGCCGCCATCAGAGCGGCGAGTGTTTTTGAGATGCGATTCATTTCTGTTTCCTCCCTTGATATTTCTGATTGCCCGCGTTACGCCGGCAGGGAATCATGCACCCTTCCGCCGGAAGGGGGGATGCATATTCTCATTATAATTTAACCATATTATGCCGCATTTATCAAGAGATTTTTTTGCAAAAGAGAAACAAGGAAGGCGGCGTTTTATTGCTGATTTTGAACAAAATGACTCAATCAGCATCAGATCCGGAACTCGTCCAGCAGACAGAGAGCGGTGGGGGAAAGCCATTTGTCCGCCGGAACATAGAGCATGAAGCGGTTTCCTTCCCGGCTGACCGTCATGTCCGTCGTGTCGGCCGCGCCGTTTCTGGACAGCAGGCGGAGGGCGTCGAGAAGATCGTCGGCGTCCGCAAACTGAAAGAGCCTGCCGCAGGGCAGACCGGTGAAGATGAAATCGAAGCGGCCTCCGCCTCCCGAAAGCGGACGGAAGGCGACGGCTGTGAAATGCCCCCCGCGTTCCAGCCCGCAGAGCGCGCGCAGCATCCGGAAAAGCCCGCTCACCAGCAGACGCGGCTTTTCACGGGTAAGCGAGAACCCGGCGGGACGCACCCCGAAGCATTCCAATTCCGACGCGTCAAGGCGGATCTGGGCGTTTTTGTATGTATTACCCTCAACTAATTTTATCGTCATGGCTTGACTTCCCTCCGAAGCGGTATTATTATATTATTATAAATCCATCATACCCCCGCGTTGATGGGGTTTCAAGAGGTGAATACTGTCAATAGGATGTCATGGGATGAAATATGGAAGGCGGCCAGGACCGCGATGTTCAGTACGGGACGCTATGTGGATCTGGAGCAGCACAAGGAACCGGCTTTTTCCGCGCAGATCAGCTCCGTGCCGATAAGGGAATGTGTGAGTGTGCCGCTTTATGACCCCTGCGGAGGGGAAATGTTTCCGGTTCACCGCGTCGGCGAACGCTGCGCCAGATTTTCGCCTGTCGCCCGCACACGGCTTCCGGCCAACGAATTCGGTTATTCGTGGGTCATGGCGCCTGTTTCGGGAACGCTGGAGGATTTTGTGGATTTTGAGCACCCGGTGCTGGGGGAGAAGATACCGTGCGCGGTGATTCGTCCCGACAGTACGGTGCCGCCGCTGCCGATGATGCAGCATAGTCTGAGCACGATGACCACCGACGGTGTGCTGCGGACGATTCATCAGGCGGGAATTGTCGATGAATTCGACGGAGAGCCGCTGATTACCAAGATTCTCCGCGCGCGAAAGAACGACGTGAGGGAGATAGCTGCCATCGCCATTGATGACAGTCCGTACATCAGCAGCGCGCTGAAAACGGTGAGCGAATTCGGGCGGGAAGTGACAGACGGCATCACGGTCGTGCTCAAGGCGATTGATGGAGGAAGCGCGCGGCTGGCGGTCTATGACTGCGACGAAGTGCGTATGAAGCTGGACACGGATAAATTCGGCTTTGTCAGGCTTGTCAGAATGAGCGGAGGCTTTCCGCTCATATCCAAATTCAGACGGCAGTATTATCCAAGGGGCAATTTCCTTCCGATAGGCGTGCAGGCGCTCCGGGCAGCCGCCAATGCCCTGATGCGGGGCATTCCCCAGACAAGCTCGATCGTCACCGTGTCGGGCGAATGCATCAGGCATTCCTGCAATGCCGTTATCGTCAACGGCACTCCGCTGGAGGATGTGCTTCGGTTTGCCGGAGTCAGCAAAATGCCGAATTACGTCATTTTCGGCGACACCATGAACGGAGTGACGGTGAGAGATCTGCGGACGCCCGTTCCGGTCGGCACACGCGCCATTACGGTGATGAATTCCCTCAGCACGCATCATAAGACCCCCTGCACGAGGTGCGGGAAATGCGTCACGGTCTGTCCGATGGGGCTTCCGGTCTATCTTGCCATGCGGTACTATATCCGCGGCGACCGGAACACCGCTGCCTCCTTCGGAGCGGAACGGTGTACAGGCTGCGGAGCCTGCAGCGCGGTTTGTCCAGCGGGCATCGAAACAGCCGACATCATGCGCGGGCTGAAAAAGTTAAAGCGTTCGCAGATGTGATGGGTCTGATTGGTTACGGCGGGGAGCGGAGATATTTCCGCTCCCGCCATTCCGGTCATACGGGAAGAAAGGAACATGAAAAAATGAAAAAGAAACTCATAACCATTGCGGCCGCGTTCGTGATGAGCGTATTATTCATGAGCACGGCGGCGTTCACGGCCTTTGCCTCGCCGAAATACGTGAGGATCAAGAATGATCCTGTCGCCGTCCGGGAGAGCGCGGGAACCTCCGGGCGGTATATCAGGCGTCTGCACAGCGGCGAATACTACGCCTATCTTTCGCAGAAGAAGGCGGACAACGGGGTCGTCTGGTACCGGATTAAGATCGGCGACAATCAGACAGGCTGGGTGACCTCGGCATTTTCCGTCTTAGTGGACAGCGCAGAGGTCGGCAGAATCAGGGTGGAAGCCGAGCTGGTGAATGTCCGCAAGGGCGCGGGCTATCAGTACGGCACTATCGGAACCACGCCGAAGGGCACGGTGTTCGACTATTTTGACAGCAAAAAGGACGACGATGACAATACGTGGTACCGGATAAAATACAATGCCGGAAAGACCGGCTGGATTGTAGGCACATACAGCAAGGTGGTGAAGAAGATGCCTGCCGCCGACAGCACCGCTTCCGTGGACATCAAGGGGAAGAAGGTGCAGATCACCGTCGGCCCGGTGAATATCCGCACTTCCGCGAGCACCGGTTCAAAGAAACTCGGCACCACGCTGGGCGGAAAGGTCTATAAGGGACTTGCTTCCAAGAAGGACGCCAAAAACAACGTCTGGTATCAGATTCAGTACACGTCAAGTCAGAAGGGCTGGGTGATGGCTAAATTCTGCAAGATCGTGAAGGACGCCGCCCTGACGCAGGATAACAGCGCGAAGGAAGCCGATGCCGGGGCAAAACAGGTGCAGATCACCGAAAGCCCGGTGAATGTCCGCGCTTCGGCGGGTACGGGAGCCAAAAAGCTGGGGAGGACCTCCAAAGGGAAAAAATATACATACCTCGGCGCCAAAAAGGATGCCAAGAACAACGTCTGGTATCAGATTCAGTACACCCAAAGTCAGAAGGGCTGGGTCATGGCGCAGTTCTGCCAAATCGTGAAGAACGCCGCCGTGACAAAGCAGGTGGAGATCACTGTCAGCCCGGTGAATGTCCGCGCTTCGGCGGGTACGGACGCCAGAAAAATGGGCACTACGTCCAAGGGAAAAAGATATACATACCTCGGTGACAAAAAGGATGCCAAAAACAACGTCTGGTATCAGATTCAGTACACCAAAAGTCAGAAGGGCTGGGTCATGGCTCAATTCTGCCGGAAGGTCTGATGAAAAATCATCCGAAAAAGCGGCTGTAGGCGGGGAGGAAATGATTTGACAGCGGAAGAACTGCTTCAGATGAAAATAGCGGCCAAGACGCCTGACATGAAAAGGCTTGCCGCCTACAGGGAATACCTTCGCGGTCATCCCCGGCTGACTTATCTCTTTGCCGAGCTGACAGACCGCTGCAATCTCCGCTGCCTGCACTGTGGAAGCAGCTGCGGCGGGGAAAAGGGAAGGTTTCTCGACACCGGCCTGCTGCTGAATGCCCTGGCGACGGTGGCGGAGGATTTTGAGCCGAAGAGCGTGATGATCTGTCTGACAGGCGGCGAGCCGCTTCTTCACAAGGATTTCTTCACGATCGCCGAAAGCGTCCATTCCCTCGGCTTTCCATGGGGCATTACCACCAACGGCACCCTCATTGACGACCGGGCGGTGGCGGGAATGGCGGCGGCGGGCCTGCGATCCGTCACGCTCAGCCTTGACGGTCTGGCGGAAACCCATGATGAATTGCGGGGCGCGAAGGGATGCTTTGACAGGGTGATCGCGGCGGTTCATCGTCTGCGTGACGCGGGAATCGGGGTGCAGATCACTTCCGTGATTCACCGCCGGAATTACCATGAGCTGGAGCCGCTCTATGAGCTGGTATGCGGACTCGGGGCGCAGTCGTGGCGGGTGATCAATATAGAACCGATAGGGCGCGCGCTTCTCAACGGCGATCTGCTGCTGTCGGACGGGCAGATGCTCGGCCTTCTTGACTTTATCAGGGAAAAGCGATATGCCGTTTCCACGCCGATGGAAGTGTGCTTCGGCTGCTCGCATTATCTTTCGTTTGAATATGAGCATGAGCTGAGGGATAATTATTTCATCTGCGGGTCGGGGTTGTATGTCGGAAGCATTCTGTGCAACGGTGATATTTATTCCTGTCTTGATATTGAGCGGCGTCCGGAGCTGGTTCAGGGCAACATCGCGCGGGACAGATTCTCGGACGTATGGCGCGACGGCTTCAGGGAATTCCGCAGCGACCGGACGCTTCTCTGCCAGCAGTGCATGGAATGCCCCGAGAAGGAATTCTGCGCCGGAGATTCCACACATACGTGGGATTTTGATCATCATAAGCCGATGTTTTGTGTGTTGTCGGCAATGCGAAAGGAGCAATCATTATGAGCGAAGGCAACCCGAAAGGAAGATGCGCCCGATGCGGCGCGGAGCTGCATTACAGGGACAGGAAATGCCCGAATTGCGGCGCGGCGAATGACAATTGGGTCGTTCCGGACAAGACCCGGTGCGGCAACTGTCACGCAGCACTGCAGGAAGGGGACAGGTATTGCAGAAAATGCGGCACCAAGGCAGGCGAAGGCGCGTTTTCCCCGTATCAGAATATGATGTGGTGCATTTACGGTCCCTGTCCGCAGAAAAGGACGCATATCTGCGAGAAATGCGGCTATAGCTGGTCGACCTATTCCATGATCGACGATGAGATCTACTGTCCTCAGTGCGGCGGCAACGCGCCTGCCAAAGAGGAAGAAGACGGGAATTTTTAGTCCCTTCAGGGGAGCGTCCCCATATGCACTAACTTAAGGTTGACATAATCATTTCCATATGCTATAAGAGCCTGTTTAGAATCTTCTTAAAATAAAACGAATAAAAGCAAGAGAGAACATTTGAAAAGAATTTTGAAGAAGCCTTTCAGCG
>CADCON010000173.1 GCA_902803035.1 uncultured Ruminococcus sp. | reverse complement strand
TTTTCACAGGTTCGCAGCGCCTCGTCGTAATCGCACAGCGCCACGCATATCAGATAGCGTTGATGATAGGCGCGGTATTCGTTCGGGTCGGCGGCAATCGATTCGTCTGCCTTGGCGAGGGCTTCCTCCGGACGGCCCAGTCCCATCAGCGCAAGGCTTTCCATCATCGCAATCTCGCCGTGCTTGTTCTTGCGGCGGATTTCCTCCTCCGTCTGTCCTTCGGGAAGACTGTCCACCGCTGCCCGCCATGCGCTGGCGTGGAGAAGGGTGGCTTCATAGTCGTTGATGGCGTAGGCGGCCTTTGTGTAAAGATTTTCGTAATCGCAGCGCAGCGCGGGATCATCAGGGACGGGAATGTCGAGAAGCGCAATTGCCTTTTCGTCCTCGTCATCCTGGGCAAGACACCACGCGTATTCAATGCGGGAATGTATATCGTCGGGATTCTCTTCGAGAAGGCGGGCGTATTCCTCCCTGACCTTGCTGTTGGCCTCGTTGAACCGGCTTATGATCATTTCATTGTTGGGAACCGCGCCCATGAGCTTTTCCAGAAGGCGTTTGGCTTCGATATATCTGCCGAGAGCCATCAGACTCTGCGCTTTGTGATAGCGCATATTCTGGTTCTCCGGTTCCTTCTCAAGAATGCCGTCGTAGATGGCAATCGCCATTTCGTCTTCGCCCCGCGTGGAAAGCATATCGGCATAGAAGCCGGTCAGTTCGGTGCAGTCCGGGTATTTCTCCGCAAGCTCCCTCGCGCCTGCAAGCACTTCGTCAGGGGCGGCCTGTCCCTCGGCGCGCATGAACGCATAGCGCAGGTGGAGCTGCTCCCCGAAGGGGTGCGTGACGCCGGTCGCGTCGAGGTCGGCGAGCGTTGCTTCCGCGTTGTCGAGGTCGTTTTCGAATATCTCGCCGCGCGCTTTGAAATACAGCGGGAAGAAGGGGTCGATGTCGCCGGTGTTCTGCGGGATAAAGAGTGCGTAGGGTACGAAGTCGTCGTCCTCCATGCCGGAAATGACCGCGTTGTCGATGAAATCCTTGGGGAACTTTTCAATCAGCTCGTTTCTCCGGGCGCGGAGATCGAAGGTTTCGTCCAGAAGCTGCCAGATCTCCTTCGGAAGATGCCAGTGATCCATCAGGTAGACCATCATCGCTTCAAAAACGTCCACGCGGGAATCAAGGCTTTCAAAGAGCGGGTCGCTCAGCAGTTCCCTCCATTTTTCCTTGTCGCAGCGGTCGGCGATATGGGTATAGACGTCGTCCAGCCTTCCTGTCCACTGCTCCACAGGCGTCAGCTCTTTCTCCGGCTTTTCCGCCTGCTCCTCCTGCCTGGCGTACCGCATCGCTTCCTCGTATTCGCTCCGCAGCGCCTTGAATTCCTCCGGCTTATCCTCCGGATTGACCAGCGGAAGCTTTTGGTGATAGGCTTCGTTGATCGCTTCGATATCCTTTGTCTTTTCAATGCCCAGATAGCTCCAGAATTCCATTTTTCCGTGTGCCTCCGTTCTTCTTTTCTCGGTATTCTATTATTATAACCGAATTTTTCAATAAAGTCAATCCGTGCCGGCCATATTAATAGGGCGTGTCAATAAAATGCTATTGACCTTTTACGGGAAAATGGTATAATACTATCAGCGAAAGATGATCGGACTGAAGGAGGTTGTCATAAGATGAAAATCCTTGTACTCAACGGCAGCCCAAAGAAGGACGCAAGCGACGTCATGCACGTCACACGCGCCTTTCTGGAGGGCATGAAGGAAGCCGGAACGCACGAGGTTAAAATCCTTCACGCCATTGAACAGCACGTGGAATACTGCACCGGCTGCTTCTCCTGTATGTTCAACGGCGGCGCCTGCGTCCACGATGACGACATGAAGGGCATTCTGGAGGAAATACTCGACAGCGATCTGCTGCTTCTCAGCTTTCCGCTCTACTGCTACGGAATGCCTGCTCCGCTCAAGGCGATGATTGACCGCACGCTCCCGCTGTCGTCCATGGCCATGCGCAGGGTGGGGGACAGGTATGAACATATCGGACAGGCGGACGTCAGCCGCCTGCGGTTTATGATGATCTGCGGCTGCGGATTCCCCAACAGCGCGCACAATTTTGAGCCTGCCGTCGCGCAGTTCCGGCAGTTGTTCCGCGGGGACAAGACCATTCTGACCATTCCGGAAACGCCCATGTTCGCGGCTCCGGAGGCCGCCGGGGTTACCGGCCCCCGTCTGGAGCTGGTGCGAAGGGCCGGCAGGCAGTACGCCGCGACAGGCGGCATTGAAGACGCGCTGCTGGCGGAAATCGGTTCGCCGATGATTCCCGAAGAGGTGTACGCTTCAATTGTCAACGGAAACGCGGGAGGTGCATCATGAGTCAGCCGTCATATATCATCCGTCCGGAAAGAAAGGAGGATCACCGGGAGGTCGAAAACCTCGTCCGGGAATCCTTCTGGAACGTCTACCGTCCGGGCTGTCTGGAGCATTATGTGCTTCACGTGCTGCGCGACGATCCGGCGTTCGTGCCGGAGCTGGATTTCGTCATGGAAAAGGACGGCATCATCATCGGGCAGAATATGTTCATGCGCGCGTTCATCAGAGCGGACGACGGCAGGAACATTCCGATTATGACCATGGGGCCGATCTGCATTGCCCCGGCATACAAGCGGCAGGGCTACGGCAAGAAGCTGCTCGATTATTCCGTGGAACAGGCGGCCGCGCTCGGCTGCGGCGCGCTCTGCTTCGAGGGGAATATCCATTTCTACGGCAAGAGCGGCTTCACCTATGCCAGTGAATACGGCATTCGCTATCACGGGCTTCCGGAGGGCGCGGACGCGTCCTTCTTCCTCTGCCGGGAGCTGCTGCCGGGATATCTCGACGGCGTCACCGGAGAATACGCGCCGCCGGAAGGGTATTTTACCGCGGAACGGGAGCCGGAGGCATTCGAGGCGTTTGACGCGCAGTTCCCGCCCAAGGAAGGGAAAAAGCTGCCGGGACAGCTTTTCTGACGGTTTCCCGCTGGTATGGATGGAATGCTTCCCGGAATCACAATGATTGCGGAAGTACTAATGAAAACAGGCGGAAGACGCGCCCAACGGCCGTTTGCTTCCGCCTGTTCTTTTTTTGCTGCCATAAAAGCGGATACTTTCTGCCGGAAGCGCGTGTATAGCGCGCTGAAACAGGCGTTTTGCCTTTCAGGAAATGATTCTCCCGTCTGTTTTGCCTTTTATTCTTGCCAAAACAGACGGGAAGCGGTATAATAAAGGGAATACTAATTGTCGATCGGGAACAGACAATTCGTATCAGAGGACTAGCCCATCGGGCAGCAAAAAAGCCGCCCGGAGCGGCTCATGAAGCGGAATTCCGCAGGACGGAATGGCGAAAGATAAGAGAGGACGTATGATGGAGAAATACACGCAGGAAAAGATCAATGCAATCATTGCGGAGCAGAGAAGCTTTTTCCGCACGGGAAAAACGCTCGACGTCAGATGGCGGATCGCTCAGCTCAGGAAGCTCCGGCAGGCGGTGATTGACAACCGGGAAAAGCTGGAAAACGCGCTTTATGAGGATCTCGGAAAGAGTCGGTTCGAGTCGTATCTCTGCGATATCGGCCCGGTGATTGCTGAAATTGACGAGATTCTGCACAGCCTGAAAAAATGGGCAAGACCGGAGAAGCATTTCAGCGGCCTGATGTGCTTTCCCAGCACGCGGACAACCGTCTATAAAATGCCCTATGGCGTTTCGCTTCTCATCAGCCCCTTCAATTTCCCGGTGCTGCTGACGCTGGGGGTGCTTGCCGCGAGCATCAGCGGCGGCAACACGGCGGTTATCAAGACCAGCTCCAAATCGGCGGCGACTTCGCGCGCGCTGCATACCCTCATTTCCGGAATATTTCCCGGCGAATACGTGACGCTGATCGAGGGCGGCCATGATGTGGCTGATTGGTGTCTTGCCGGAAGGTTCGACAAGATTTTCTATACCGGATCGCCCGCCGTCGCAAAGCACGTTCTGGCGGCAGCGTCACAGCATCTGACGTCCGTCGCGCTGGAGCTTGGCGGCGAAACCGGCAATTGGGCAATTGTCCGCAAGGACGCGGATCTCAGGGACGCCGCCCGCAAGATTGCCTTTATCAAGCTGTGCAACGCCGGCCAGATCTGCATTAATATCAATCAGATAGCTGTGGCAAGCGAGGTCGCCGACGCGTTTCTGGCCGAGCTGAAAAATGAATTCATCCGGCAGATAGGGGAGAGGGCAGAGGAAAACCCCGAATATCCGTGGCTGATTACCGACGCGGTATATGAGAAATGCGTCGGCATCACGGAGGCATACAGCGACCGGGTGGTATTCGGCGGCACGGGAAACAGGGAGACCCGCCGTTTTGCCCCGACGATTCTCTATCCGGTGAACGAGAATGAGGACGTCGTTCAGCGCGAGCTGTTCTGCCCGATTCTGCCTGTCGTGCCCTATGAGGACGACGGGATTGACAGGCTTCTCGGAATCATCGCCGGGCGTGAGCACCCTCTGGCAATGTATGTGTTTACGTCCGATCTGAAATGGGCGCGGAAGGTCATGTCTTCACAGCAGTACGGCGGAGGCTGTATCAATGAGGTGTGCATTCACATCATGGTGAAGGGCGTTCCCTTCAACGGCACGGGGCATTCCGGCATGGGCGCCTACCACGGAGAATGGGGATTCAGGGAATTCACCCATCCGCAGACGGTGCTGGAGGGCAGAACGCATTGGAATCTGCCGCTGCGCGAGCACCCGTATTCCGGCCGGTGGAAGTCCTTCCTGCTCAGGCTGTTTGAAAGGTGACCACCGGCGGCGCGGAGGGCGGAAAACGCGGGCATTCAGATCAGCGCGGTGCTGAAGTATCTTTCCGCGCGGTCTGCCAGTATGGTGGCAATGACCTTATCCTCGCCGTATTTCCGGGCGATTTTCTTGGCCGCCCATACGTTCGCGCCGGAAGACGTGCCGACCAGCAGCCCCTGCACCTTCGCCAGTTCGCGCGCGGTGTTGATTGCGTCGTCATCCGACACCTCGATGATATCCGTGATGATCGAGGTGTCAAGAATGTCGGGAATGAAGCCGTCCCCGATTCCCTGAATCTGGTGCAGTCCCGGTTCATCTCCCAGAAGGGCGGAAACATTCTGCGGCTCCACCGCCACGATCTTGCAGTCCGGATTCTTTTCCAGCAGGTATTGCGCCACGCCCTGCAGCGTCCCGCCGCTTCCGATGCCCGAAACATACACGTCGATTTTCTTTCCGAGCTGTTCCGTCAGCTCAACCGCTGTCGTGCGGTAGTGCATCTGCGGATTGGCGGGATTCTGGAATTGCTGCGGCACGAAGTATTCCGGAGAGCTGGCGGCGATTTCCAATGCCTTCTCCACCGAGCCGCCGATGCTCAGTTCCGGGTCGGTGAGCACCAGCTCCGCGCCCAGCGCGCGGATGATCTTCTTGCGTTCCTCGCTCATGTTTTCCGGCATGACGATGATGACGCGGTAGCCCTTCCGCACCCCGCAAAGAGCCAGCCCGATGCCGGTATTGCCGGAGGTAGGCTCAATGATGGTCATGCCGGGCTTCAGACGCCCTTCCTTCTCCGCCGCCTCGATCATGGCAAGGGCAATGCGGTCCTTGATGCTGCCGCCGGGATTCAGGAATTCCGCCTTGGCGTAAATCTGAAGCCCTGTGGTCTGTTCCAGACTGATCAGCGGCGTATTGCCGATCAGATCCAATACGTTGGTATAATACATTTTTTGTTTCCCCTTTCAGTTTCGAGGACAACCGCGTCCGTCTATCTCATAATATGCCGCGGTTGGTTTTGGTTCTTCGATATTGTAGTATATACGCTCTGTCCGAGAATGTCAACTGTTTCGGCGCGGACAGCCGGAAGGATTCCTTCGCCCGGCTGTCCGCGCGTTTCCGTGACAGCGTTCCCGGCGGAATGAAAAATCCTGTGCGGTGATGGCGGAGGAATTCCTCCGGAGAAAACCGCACAGTTTTTTTTGCCGTCTGTTTCTTTTGGAAAAGGTGTTATTTCTCCGGCGCGTACAGACTTTCGACGATTGCCTGCAGGTCAAAGCCGTCGAGATCGTCCGATGTTACGCTGAGAGAATAGGAAATGCCGGTGTCACTGTCGTACCATGTGCAGAGATCGGCGTACCCGTCCCCCGAAGCATCGCCCACCCAGCGGCAATAGGTTCCCTTGACGCGCTTCCAGTTCGTCAGCGTCATATCGCTGCGGTGCGTCCAGTCGTAATACATTCCAGAAATGTCCGCTTCGGGATTGTCCGTTTTCTGCGCTCTGGCGGTGTAGCGATTGATTGCATCTTCAAAGGTGAGCTGCACTATCGCGCCCGCTTTGTCGTCAGAACCGGTTTCAATGGCGCTCCACGCCGCGTTCTTCGCACCCTCGGGAACGCCCATGGAATGCGGGCAGAGCCTGTGGGATTCGCTTTCCGTAATGTCCCGCATGGGATTGATGACCCGGACGCTCTGGCTGTCAGAGGTGTCGCTGCCTGGAGATTGGTTTCCGCCGCATCCGGTGAACAGACAGGCGGTCAGCCCCAGAAGGAGAGCCGCCGCGATGATTTTTCCGCTTTTCATGCATTCGTCACTCGCTTTCTTTGATTGTCAGGATCATTATATCCGAAAGCCGGGGGAAAGTCAATTCCGTTTTTTCATGATCCTTTCCCGGCGCGCGATGGTGCGAACCGAAATGACAACAGGATCCCGTCGCCGGATTTCAG
>CADCON010000172.1 GCA_902803035.1 uncultured Ruminococcus sp. | reverse complement strand
TTGCCGGAGATGGCCTATCCGCTGCTGTCGGAAAAATACTTCCGATCAGACGGCGGGCAGGACAGTGAGGAAATTTTTGAATACGACGCGCAGGGAAATCTGACACATCGTCAGATCAGGTGGTCCGGTGAAGGAACCACCGATTCGGTCTATCAGTACGAAAACGGAAGGCTCGTCCGATTGACAAAGAAGGACGAATATGACGGCGTCACAACGCTTCGGGAATATGCGTACCAATACGACGCCAACGGATTGCTAAAGGATATTTCAGAGAATGAAAACGGGGAGTACGCCGGAAAAACATCCTATCTGCGCGACGCAAGCGGCAGGATCAAGCGGGTCATTGATTACGATAGTGCCGACAGCTTCATTATGATGTCCGAGCATAAATATGACGCCGCCGGTCATTGCGTCGAGGAAAAGAAATACAGCGCGAAGCGGATTGTGAGCCGGTATATCTATCAGTATGACGATTCCGGCCATGTCGCCGGATGCATGGTGTATGATGAAAAGGGGGCTGTTCTCACTTACCGCCTTTCCTATACGGAGGACGGTCAACTGCTGCGTAAGGAATGGCTGGACGAAAACCGGAATTGCTACCGCGACGAAACGTATTCCTTTGACGAGAAGGGCAGGAGAGCAAGCCGGACGGATACAAAGAACGGCGCCATCGTTCAGATGACGTATTATGAAGCATACGACGAAAACGGCAACTGCGTGAAGGAGTCCTCCTATCAATGGCACGACGGCGCGCAGGATGAAAAGCCGGCGTGGTATATCGAACGTCTGTACGGCGGGGAAAAGGTTCCTTCTCCCTTGTGGGAATGCGGGGACCGCATTTACCACGGGGATTTTCTGTATTCTGACGTGAAAAGATATGCATTCTGAAATGAAGCTACATCGAGGAATGAATGAAAAAAAAGCCTGTGCGTCCGGCTGAAAAACCGGTTGCACAGGCTCTTTTGTGTGGATGAATGACAAATTTATTCCTCGTCCTGCGATGATGAAAATGTCAGGAAATCGGTCAGGGAAGTGTCGGTCATGAAGGTGTCGGCGTTGTAGAGATACAGGAGATCGGTGACGTCGTTCTGGGTGATGATCATATCCACCGTATCAAAGCAGTATCGCGGGTCGATGAGGATAATCTGATCGAAGTAGGGAAGAAGAAACTGCACAAAGCAATTGGCGTAGGAATCCTTGATCAGAAGCAGCGTGCGGTCGGTTCCGGCTGTTGTGCGGATGGTGACCATGGGGTGATTGCCGCCGAGGAAGACCGCGTACTGATCCTTGGTGCTCAGAAAGGAGGATTCGTAAATCGTGCCCTTCATTCCGTCGATTTCGGAATAATGGACAGATACCGGCGTTTCCTTTTTGGGCGCGTAGATTTCTATGACGTCCTTGTATTGATGACAGCCGCTTTTGGATGCCAATGTCCCGTCAAAGCTCTCTGAAACCCTCTGAATGGTATAACTGAAGCTGTCGGGGTCGATATGCAGCATCGGCGCGATCTCACGGAAGGCAAGGTACGCGCCGTAGGTGGTCCAGATGTGGTCCGTGTGGTAATACAGTTCCTCATCCCTGTGCTGTCTGAATGTGCCGCTGACGTCGCAGGTCTTTATGCCGTGCAGGGAATCATTGATTTCCCGGATTTTCTGAATCTGACCGGATTTTCTGGCATATTCCGGCAGCTTGTTCCGCATGATGGCGGCGGCATTGGGAATCACGGAAATGCACTGATTGACGTGGATGTATTTCTTGGCGACGAGATTGACCGCGTCCAGCTTCTGACGGAGCGCATCCGGGTCGTATTCTGACGGAATGAGCATCAGATATCCGTCGCTCCCGATGTAGACTCCGTTCATTTCGTTCTGGTGAAAGATCGTATGCCGCACGAAAAACGACATGGACGCCCATGTGTCACGGTAGGCAAACTGATCAGACAGGTATTTTGCGGTGTCCTCTCCGAATCCGCCGTCAATAAGCCCCTCTCCGGTTATTTCCGGAGGGCCGGCGAGCATACGGTTTTCGGTCTCGGAAAACTGCCTGTCCGGAATGATGAGAGATACTATGTCAAAGCAGATTACAATGCACAGAAACATACAGGTGGTCCACAGCAGCGTTTTTTTTGATTGATGGTTGTCCTTCATTACAGCACCTCTCTTCCTGTCAGAATTGCGCGTAGAGGAATGACGATACCGTGTCGCTTATCATGAATGCCGTGCAGCCGAGCATCAGCAGAGCCAGCAGCAACGCGGTCACAGGCTGCATGAGTTGAGCGGCGGCGCGCTTGTCAATCCGTCGTTCCATCAGCCTGTCCAGCTTTCCCAAAGCCGCCGACGGCAGACTGGTAGCTCCGATAATGGCGCAGACAAGCAGGAAGACGCCGCCGTTCAGGTAAAATAAGCCCGTGCGGTCGGCCAAACCGCTGCCGCCTATGCCGATCATGCGAAGCAGATAGGAGCCGGCGTATGCAATATTGTCGGAGAAGAAAACCGTCCATCCGATAACCGCCAGCAGAAAGGTCATTGCCGCGCGCAGCAGGGAGGGAATTCTGTCCAGAAGTCCTTTCAATACGAACTTTTCCAGCAGCAGAAGAAGGAGGTGATAGATTCCCCAGACGACGAAGGTCCAGTTGGCGCCGTGCCACAGACCGGTGAGCAGCCATACCACCGACAGATTGAAGATATTTCTCGCCCTGCCGACCCTGCTGCCGCCCAGCGGAATGTACACATAATCCCTGAACCACGCGCCGAGGGAAATATGCCATCGCCGCCAGAAATCGGTCATGCTCACCGAAGAATAGGGATGGTCGAAGTTTTTCGCAAAGGAAAAGCCGAAGATTTTTCCCAGACCGATTGCCATGTCGGAATAGCCGCTGAAATCATAATAGAGCATCAGCGAATAGGCGAGCGCGCCGGTCCATGCGCCGGCGACCGAGAGCGATGCCGGATCCTGCGCCTTGATTCCGTCGAAGAGGAAGCCCAGACAGCCCGCCATGATCACCTTTTTGGAAAGTCCGATGATGAAGAGCTTCATACCGCTCTCCGTCAGTTCCGCGGTCATGGCGCGATCATTTAGCTGCCTGGCCATATCGCGGAATTTTACGATAGGCCCGGATGTTATCTTGGCGAAGAACGCAATGTACAGCGCGAAGTCCAGAGGATTCCTGACCGCGTTCTCGTCGCCCTTCGCCACGTCGCAAAGGCAGGAGATGGCGGAAAAAGTAAAGAATGAAATTCCGACCGGCACTTTTGGCACAGTGAAGGAAAATTCCGTTCCGATGACCGCGCAGACGTTGTTGATCAGGAAAACGAAATATTTAAAGAAGATAAGCATACCTGCATTGACCGCGATGCCGGAGAAAAGCACGAGTTTTTTCAAGATACGGCTGTCCGACCGGCGGAGGTGATCCAATTCAAGGGCGGTAAAGTAATTGAAGGCAATGCACAGCGCGATCAGAATCACGTCTGACAGGCTTCCCCACGCAATGAAGAACAGACTCAGCAGCAGAAGCAGCGCGTTTCTCAGTCTGTCCGGCGTCAGTCTGTAGAGGATGATGGCAGCCGGCAGGAAAATAAAGACAAAAAACAGTTCACTCAGCGGCAAGATGATTCCTCCTCCAGTGCCTTCACGAAAGCAGAGCGGATTTCAGCGTCATTCGGGTTGACGGCAAACAGGAAAAAGCCAGAACGCGATTCCGTCAGGGAATGGCTGCCGAGAAGGCCCATTTGTTCCGCTCCGTAGCCTTCGAATGCCTTCTTCTGCCCGTTGAGGCGGGACTGGGCGGCATTGCGGAGTGCTTCCTCCTGTGAGCGGTCGGTGAATTTGACCAGAAGCAGCTCATCCACGTCCATATTGGTCTTGGGATAGTATAGCATACAGAATTCATAATCGGCAGGGTTTATATCATATAACCGCTTGATCATCTGGTTGGAGGCAGGCTGCAGATTGGTCATGTCCGCGCTCAGACAGACCGATTCAAACACCTTTTGAGGATCCGCGTTGCGGGCGACGTTTCCCGCGCCTGTCAGAAACAGAAAAGCGATTGCCGTGGCGACTGCCAGCCAGCGGAATAGGCCGTATAATACAGTTTTCATGATTGTCCGTCCTCCCATGCGGCAAGAAGCAGATTTTTAGCCCACAGATGATAGAAGGATTGACTGAGATGCACACCGTCGCCTGACCACAACCTGTCAGCCTTCAGGATTTGGCATATTTCGTCGTTGTCAGCATATGCAATGCCGTTTTCCAGACAAATCTGTTTGCATAAAGGATTGAATTCGTAGATCCGACCCCATTTCGGATGATTTCTTTGCGCTCCCTCAGAAATCCATATGATAGAGCTTACAATTATCTTTGCGTTGGGGAATGCCTGCTGCAGTTCCTGTACAATCTTCAGCAGATCGGCGGCATAAGCGTCAGTAGTGCTCCAACGACTCCCCCCCGCGTCGTTGATGCCATAACAAAGATATATATAGGAAGGATCGAGATTTTTGATTTTGTCGATATGCTCAAGGGATTTTGATATGGTATCGCCGCCGTTTGCAAAGACTCTTTTATAATCAAGGAATCCGAAGTGTGAAAATCCCAGAGCGCGGGAATCACCGAGTATGACGTATTCCTTGAATAATGAAAAGACGTCAATGCTGTCGTCATTCAGACTTTGGAGCAATTCTGATTTTGCTTCTTCGTTTTGACTTGATTCCGTTTTGGCACGGAAAAATTCATTGGCGGCGTCAGGAGAAGATTTTTCGACAGATTTGAGATATTCCAGCCCCTTAATAAGCTCATAGGAGCCGTTCATTTGTTTTTTCTGAGCTGCGGAAGACATACTTGTTACCAGGGATAACGCCAGAAAAAGGGAGAGAATGACCGGAACATATGATGAAAACAATAAATCAGAGATTTTTGAGAAAAACTTCACCTGTGAACCCCCGTTCTGTACTGATGAAACAATGGCGGCTATTTCATGAGCATACTATAATAAGGAAAATAACTGAATGATAGTATAACATTATTCGGATTTGTTGTCAAGATACCGGACGAAGCGGGGAAGCAATTGCCATTGAATGAGAAGAAAAAAAGAGGAAAAAAACCGAAAAAAAGACTTGACAAACGGTGAGAGGTGTGGTAAGATAGTGAAGCTGTCGCTCAGAAGGCAGCCC
>CADCON010000171.1 GCA_902803035.1 uncultured Ruminococcus sp. | reverse complement strand
GTATATGTTGCACCCCGGTTTAGGTAAGCGGAGGCAAGGGCATTGCGGTCATACAGCTTTCCTTTCCTGTCCAGCTCTTCCCTGATTCCGATGCACTTAGTGTAATCCGCCAGCGCTTCGGTATGTCTGCCTGTTTGAGTATATGTTGCACCCCGGTTTAGGTAAGCGGAGGCAAGGTCATTGCGGTCGTCTATTCTGCCATCCGCGAGGTATTGCTCACACATCCTCACCCGTTCATTTTCGATTGCCAATGCCGATTGGTAATCGCACATGGCCCAGTAGCTGTTGCCTGCTATCAACATAAATCCGAGCTGCATCCTGTACCAGCCGGCTTTTTGGCAGTATTTGCTCCACTCCTCGCCCATTTTCACACGGCGGTTGAGGATGTGCGGTTCCCTGCTGTTTTTCACGCAGTCGTCTATGTCATAATACACCTTATCCCGCAGTTCCTCCGCAATGTCATCCGTCACGGTCGGCAGGTACGCCGCCATGTAGAAGAGCCCGTCGGGAAGGATGGCATTGCCCTGCCCGTCCCTGTATCGTGCAGGATCGGCTTCCGTCAGCTTCCCGGTGAAAATTTCTGCCAGCTCTGCCCGCTTTTCGGGGAACAGCTCTTTCATGTAATCGGCGTAGGATTCATTTGCGGGGTTGATCAGCGAGCCGCGTGTGTTGACGGCTTTTTCCCCCGATGCCTTCTCCACGCGCACGGTCCTGAGCAGCGCACCAAAATCCCGCAGGAAGGCAAGCAGCTTTATCGTGACATATTCCTCGCCCGACAGCCACGCCGCCTCGCGCAGCGTCAGCGGTTCCTCCGCCGTCACAATGGCGTACAGCACCGTCATCGCCTCGTCGAACAGCTTGTCCCCGTAGTACCTTCGGATCTCGCCGAGGTAGCGTTCAAACAGCGCCCTGCTGTCCAGCTCCGGCAGCCGGAAAACCGGTATGCCCGATTCCGCCAGCTTGGCGTACAGCCGGAGGTTGAGGAAGACGCCGCCCGCCCGGCTGATGATATGCTCCGCTTCCCCGTCCGACAGCTTCCGCATTGCCCCGCCGTCCAGCAGCTCGATTTTCCTCTTCGCGTAGGCTTTCAGTGTTTCGTGATTGTTCGCGCCGTTCTCCATGGTGGTATCCGGAAAGACGCGCAGCGTGTCGGAAGCGTGAAATTCATGCAGCGCGGACGTGATATGCGCGGGCAGCTTTTCGGTGTCGGGATTGCGGGAGGTGACGAGAATGTACGTATTGTCGGGCATGTCCGCCGGGTCAGGCAGGTAGTCGAATATTTCCGCGTTCTCCCGCGGCAGTTCGTCCACACCGTCAATGATGAGCAGCAGCTTGCTTGTATGATGAAAATAGGCGTGTTCATCGCGGAAATAGCGCAGCGTCCCGATCATATTGCTTCGCTTGTCCTCCGCGTCGAATCGCAGCCCCATTTTATTCGCGTTTTCCCCGTTCTCACGCGGATTCTGCACCCTGACAATGTCGCCCGCCAGCGCGTTGTTGACGCCGGTAACGCATTCCCTTCTCATGGCGGACTGTCCGCAGAAGTAGGCGCATACTGTGACGTCGCCCACACGAACCTTTCCCGACGCCAGCGCGTAGGAAAAGGCGGATTTCCCCATGCCGCGCTCCATGACGAGCCAATGGACGGAGCCCTGGTCGTCGCTGAGCCAGTTCTTCACCCATTTGATGAGGTATTCCGGATGCTCGAAATGATCCGCTTCATTCAGCTCGTTCAGCACCTTTTCGATGGTGCGTGTGCTGCTGTCTCTCTCCAGCGATTTTTCCGCGCTGCCCGAAAAGTGCTTCTCTTTGTCCCCGAAGCTGCGCTGGTACACCTCGCAGTAATACGGCGCGACAAAGCTCTTTCGCCCGCCGCCCCGGATGTAATTCAAGCCCTTCGCCAGCTGGTTGTTGTTGCGGGACGCATCGTAATAATCGAAGAACAGCATCCCGTCCTTCTCGCTGCGGGCAATGTAGGGATAAAGCGGAATGTCCCGCCCCTCGATGTGCAGCGTCAGTTCGTCCTCCGGCGAGACATTTTCCGGAAGCTCCCAGCCGGTCAGCTCCTTGCCGCCGAGGGTGACCCGCAGGCCGGCGTAATCCTCCATCACGTCCGAGAGATACGCGGAAATGCGGGCGATCAGATTTTCGCCGAAGGCGCGGTAATCCGCGTTGTCGTCAAATCCCATCGCGCCGTGGGCGAGATAGTCGTTGCGGCGGTATGTGACGTCGAGCCTGTTGTCATCGTAAATCTCTAGAATTCCGGCGAGTATATGCCGCAGGCATTCGGACAGCTCAAACCGCGGCTTGCCACCGCGATTACCTACAATGAAGTGAGCAATGTCCTTCCAATCGCCGATGGAAAGCGTCTTTTTGACAAGCTGTGAGCTGACAGCGTCGTTATTCAGGTACGCGGCGGCGCAGAGAACCGGAAATTTCAGCAGCATTTCCGCGACGTCCTTCAATTGATACACCATGCAGAACACATTCGGGCGGCAGGTCATCAGCCACAGCCGGCGGTATTCGTGCGCGATGAAGGTGGGCAGCTTCTCAAAATAATCGCGCCGCCAGTATGACGTATTCTCCGATATGGTCAGAAGCCATTGCGCCGACTCCGGCGGGCTCATCTCCTGCACAAAGCCGCAGTTCTCACCGCACCGGCGGATGCCGCCGGATTCAATCAGCATTCCTTTGCCGCAGGCGGGACAGTTTTTCATCTGACATTCATCTCCTATGCGCTTTGATCTTTATGAATATTTTACCTCATTATCAATCAGAATGCAAGAAAAATTGTAAAAAATTCCGACTGGCTTTTGCTTTTATATTGATAGATTTCTGATTCTTTTGAGCCGTTTTCAGGATTCGATTGACAGGCATTCCAAGTTGGCTTTTTTCTCTCCGGCACGCTGCACCACGCCACATATAACCTCTCGCCATGATGGTCAGCACCCTCGACAGTCCCTCAAAATCGAGCAGCATATCAAATGTGAACCGCCCCATATAAGCGGTGTTCCGCTTGTTTTGTGCGGAATACACCCGCTGTCCGGTGTAAGCGAGATATTCCTCGCGTTCATCGATCATGGTGCTTCACCCCCAATACGTTTCTTTCCACCTTGTCAGGCAGCAAATCCCACAAAGGAAACGCTGGAAGAATTCCGCTTCCTGCCCGATTACAGGTTCGATTCCATGAGTCCCATGGTGCTTATTCATGTCGGACAGACGGAGCTTTGGGACGAAAAGCTCCGTCTGCAAAGATACGCGGCGATCCGCCAGCGCATTGATATGAATTGTGTTCTTTCACATCTTGTCCGTTCCGAGGTGGAGAAATACATTCAATCTCATCTCCATTACGCCGGCGGCTCCACCGAGATATTCACAGTACAGGCACTGGCCGTTGTCGCCAGGGAATCCTCCGGCATTCCGCGCATGATCAACAGAATCTGCGAGAAGAGTCTTATGTACGCTTTTCAGCAACAGCGCAAGCTCATTGATGACTATATGGTCACCTTTGTTGTCGGAAACGAAATCGCTAAATGATCTGTCGGGAGGTTCACTCTGCTGTATTCCTCCCCTTTTGCCGCCATTCTCCTTGCCTCAATCCTGCACTGTTTTATGCCAGTTCCACTGAGATGTTTTGTATCATCTTATCTGAGCTACGACAACTCAGAAGCCTTACAGATCATCCTTTTCGATTTTTATTTCTGTTGCAAACGGAAGTTTTACTTGATATTCCCTTTCGTTTGTTGTATAATCCTTTTGTAAATAGTTGTGTTTGGTCATACTTCTATTTTACACTAACGATTGTACAGGCCTTGGCTGTTATTTTTCTTATCAAAATGAGGCTGCCTCACTTTTCTTAGTGCGGCAGTCCCCTTGTAAATATATGGATGATAACTATGCCTTTATCGCCGGATATGCCAGCGGCGGAACGCCTTATGGATTGACATGGGATGATGTCTGTGATCCTTTTGTCCTCTCGTAATAAAGAATCACAATACAGCCAGAACACACTATTTCTTGAACGTAAAATATGGGAGAATGCCACTCCCGCCCAGAGAATGATGAACTGTATTTTGTTGAGAGAAGTGGCAATACGGTCATGCTGAAAAGAGATTGGAGAGACTAATGAATTTTGATGAACTTGATCGCAAAATGCGAACATACGAGCAATCAATAGATCAG